>CATOKC010000020.1 GCA_951800675.1 uncultured Oscillibacter sp. | reverse complement strand
CCTGCGGGGGGACGAGGGACAGGGGCGCGGCTGAATGATCGGCGGAGCCGGAATGACTTCCCACGCGTAATCGGGTTGAGGGGGGGTCCTCGACGAATGGACATGCTCCTCTTTCCGCTGCCGCTGATGCTCCGATAAACAGACCCGTAGGGGCCGACCTGCGTCCGCCGTTGGCGGCGGCGTACCCCCTGCGGGTGCCCGGCGGCCCGTCTCCCCGGAACCTGCGTGTTACCCATGGCTCATTCCTTCCGGGACTGCCCTTCTGTCAATAGAACGGTTCCTTGCGGGGCCTGCCCCCTGGTCAGGCCATTCCCCAGACCGTCAGCGCTGGAGAGAATCGGACAGCCCCTGTCCCGTGCGGAGGCCCAGGAGGAAGGCGTGAGCGGCGGTGAACTCCTGGACTTTGGAGAAACTGCCGCGGGTTTCCGGGGAAACATCGTCCTCCAAACGGTAAAAGTCCGGTTCATAGTCCCCTTTGGGAATTGTGTCTAAATGGGGCTTTATGTAGTTGGCGTAAAGCCATTTCATGAAATCAGACATAGGAACCACTTTTCGAAATACAATATTTCGCTTGTCAATATTTATTAGGTGATATTAGTGTGTCACCTAAAGAATATCGTGTCAAGAGGAGCTGTATGGAAATCAAGGAAAGACTGCGCGCATTGCGGGCAGAAAAGGGCGAGACGCAGAAGCGGGTAGCGGAAGCGGTTGGCCTGAACGAGCGGCACTATCAATTTTTTGAATACGGGAAGCATCTGCCCAGTCTGGAAAATATCTGGAAGCTGGCGGACCACTTTGCGTGAGCATTGATTACCTTGTTGGGCGCTCTGAGGAGAGATAGGCGGAAGCCTGAGAGGAGGGCGGACACATAAGCCCGTCCCTATAGAAAGTCATCCTAATTTGACAAAAAGCGACTCTTCTGGTAGCCTGAATACCAGGAGGACGCTGTTACATAACAGGCGGTTAGCCACTCCCTTTGAAGGGGGGTGAGGCTGATGGAAAACGGACGCTGGGCGAAAGCCCCGCGTTACGGGGTATCGTTCGCGGCGGCTGCGCTGCTGGTATACTTATCCCCAAAAGCGTGCTGACTGCCCGGTAGCACGAGCGGTCAGTATAGAGCGCCCATTCTGATTCGCGAGGGCTGACCGCCGGTAATAGGGCCCTTCTGTATTCATTATACCAAGGGAAGCCGCTATGTCAGGGAGAACAGGCCGGACTAACCGAATCCCCCGATTCCGCATAGACTGAACCGAGGTGATTCAAATGCTGCTACTGCAAGACGGCGTATTAGCCTTCCTCTCCGCCGTCGGCCTGACGACGATTGTCTGGGCCATGGCCGGAGCCCTGCTCCACATCGGTGGCCGCCCGGCCATCCCGGGGCTTCTGCTGGTCCTGCCCCTGAAAGGGGAAGCTCTGGCCATGGAGGCCGACGTCCGGGAGCTCCGCCGGGTCCAGGGAGGGCTCCCTGGGGCCAAGATCCTTCTGGCGGACTGCGGGCTGACCCCCGACGCCCAGGCCCTGGCCCGGTATCTGGCGGACCGGGAGAAAAACGCCGCGCTGATCTCCGCCGGGGAGCTTGCCGCCGAACTCTAATCCCTGTAAAAAGCGAAAAAGAGAGGACATCCCAGATGGAAGAGCTGATCTGCCGGGAGGGCGTCATACATAGCGTTATCTTTCAAAACGCCGAAAACGGCTACACGGTCCTCCGCCTCCTCACCGAGGAGGGGGAGGCCGTCACCGTCGTGGGCTGCATCCCCTGCGCCGCTCCCGGGGAGCGGCTGACCGTCACCGGCATCTGGGAGCGACACCCCCAGCACGGAGAGCAGCTCCGGGCGGCGGAGGTGGAGCGGAGCCTCCCGGAGGACGAGGAGGAGATATTCAGCTACCTCTCCTCCGGTGTTTTGAAGGGCGTGGGCCCCGCCACGGCCCGTCAGCTCGTGGAACGCTTCGGTCTGGAGACCTTCGACATTCTGGAGACCGCCCCGGAGCGGCTGACCACCCTGAGGGGCGTCACCGCTCGGCGGGCCCAGGAGATTGCCGAGGGCTTCCGCCGGCACATGGGCCTGCGGCGGCTGATGGCCTTCCTGGCCCGGTACGAGCTGCCGCCGGTGCTGGCCATGCGCCTGCGGCGGCAGTATGGGGACGGGGCGCTGGAAAAGCTCCGGGAGGACCCCTACCTCCTGGCCGCCGACGACTGCGGCGTGGCCTTCTCCGTGGCGGACGAAATCGCCATGGGGATGGGTTTTGAACCGGACAGCGGCCTGCGGCTCCAGGCGGCGGTGAGCTTTGAGCTGAGCCACAACGAGAACAACGGCCACGTGTTTCTCCCCCGGGAGAAGCTCATCGCCGCCACGGCCCAGCTTCTGGAGTGCGGCGCGGACCAGCCGGAGCTGGCCCTGGACGAGCTCATTGGCCGGGGGCTGGTGGTCCAGGAGCGGGTGGCGGGCGTGGACGGCTGCTACCTCCGGCGGCTTTGGGAGGCGGAGCACACGGCCCAGAAGCGGCTGGAGGCCCTGCTGGCGGCCAAGCCCCAGGGCCGGGCGTCCGCCGCCCGGACAGTGGACGAGTTGGAGAAGGCCCAGGGCATCACCTACGCCCCCCAGCAGCGCAAGGCGGTGGAGCTGGCGGCGAAGGAGAATGTGCTGATCCTCACCGGCGGCCCCGGCACCGGCAAGACCACCACGGTCCGGGCCATCGTGGCCTTGTTCCAGAAGCTGGGGCTGGAGGTGGCCTTAGCGGCCCCCACGGGCCGGGCGGCCAAGCGCATGAGCGAGCTTACCGGCATGGAGGCACAGACGGTCCACCGCCTTCTGGGAATGAGCTGGAATGAGGACGCCCGGCAGCTGACCTTCACCAAGACAGAGAAGGAGCCCCTGGAGGCGGGGGCCGTCATTGTGGACGAGACCTCCATGGTGGACCTGCCCCTGTTTTCGGCTCTGCTCCGGGCTCTCCGGCCCGGGACCCGGCTGGTGCTGGTGGGGGACGCGGACCAGCTGCCCTCCGTGGGGGCGGGGAATGTGTTTGCGGACCTCATCCGCAGTGATCGGGTGGAGACGGTGTTCCTCCGGGAGGTTTTCCGTCAGGCGGAGCAGTCCGCCATCATCCGGGCGGCCCACGCCGTGAACCTGGGGAAGCCGCCGGACCTGCAAAGCAACCAGGGGGACTTCTTCTTCCTCTGCCGCCGGGACCCAGAGCGGGCGGTGAATACCCTGGTGGAGCTCTGCAAGACCCGTCTGCCGGAGAGGATGGGTATTCCGGCGGACCAGATACAGGTGCTGGCTCCCACCCGGAAGGGCCCCGCCGGGACGGTGAATCTGAACCGCTGTCTCCAGGAGGCCCTGAATCCCAAGGCGGCGGGGAAGCGGGAGATTTTGTGGGGGGAGCGGCTCTTCCGGGAGGGAGACCGGGTGATGCAGACCCGGAACGACTACGACGCGGTGTGGGAAAAAGAGGACGGAACCGTGGGCACGGGGATATTCAACGGGGACGTGGGAAAGATTGTGAAGATCGACGACTCCGGGGAGTGGCTGGAGCTGGACTTCGACGGCCGCCGGGCGGTCTATGGTGTGGAGCAGCTAAACGAGGTGGATCTGGCCTTTGCCATGACGGTGCACAAGGCCCAGGGCAGCGAGTACCGCTGTGTGGTGCTGGCGGCCACGCCTGCCCCCCCGTCGCTGATGGTTCGAGGGGTGCTGTACACGGCCCTGACCCGGGCCCGGGAGCTGCTGGTGGCCGTGGGAGACGACGCGGCGATCCGGGCCATGGCGGCGAATGACAAGCGGCAAAGGCGCTACTCCGGCCTCCGCTGGCGGCTGGCCAAGGGGGCTGCCGGGAAATAAACGAGAAGGACCGCCCTGGGGCGGTCCTTGCTTTTTGCTGGAAATTGTGATAAGGTGTCGAATAAGAAGGCGCTGCGTAAAAGGCGGGCGGTTGGCTACACCCTCCGAAAGGAGGTGAGGCCGTATGCGAATCACGTTACATATCGGGTCTTTTACGATCACGATAATCGTGAAAAGCAGAAACCGTCACCCCGGCAGGTGACGGTTTCAAGGCATTTGTCTTGGTGATCGAAACTTTTAGGGGCTAACCGCTTGTGGCAGTGCCTTCTTGTGTATATTATAGACTATTATATACACGGGAAAGGATTTTGTCAACTGGATTTTACCTTGCTTTATCTGCTCCAGGGATAAAACAAAATATCTAGATTTCAGATACATATACTCATATTCGGTGATGGATATGAGAACTGAAATTTTGAAATATGAACGGATACGGGATTTGAGAATTGACCGCGGACTGACACAGGCGGATATTGGGAAGTTGCTCCACGTCAGCCAGAATACCTACTCACAGTACGAAATCGGTGAGATTCGCTATCCCCTGGACGTGGTAATCACGCTGGCAAAGTATTACAACGTCAGCGTGGATTATCTAGTGGGCTTGACGGATGAAACCGCTCCATATCCCCGGAAGCGGCAGGCAAAACCATGAAGCTCACCGACGCGCTGCTGGACCTCCTCTTTCCACCCAAGTGCCCTTTCTGCGGCGGGGTCCAGGATGCCTTGCGCATCTGCCCGGACTGCGAAAAATCCCTCCCCTGGACGGAGGAGGCCCTTGGCCTCCGGGAGCTGCGGGGCGGCCTCCTCTGCGCCGCGCCGCTGTGGTACGAGGGCTCCGTTCGGGAGGCGGTCCGCCGTTTCAAGTTCCATGGCGGCGTGACCGCCGCCGGACCCCTGGGAGGACTCATGGCCCAAACGGCGGCGGAGCGCTTTTCCGGGGAGTTCGACACGGTGAGCTGGGTTCCTGTCAGCGCCAAGCGCCTGCGGAAGCGGGGCTACGACCAGTCCCGCCTCCTGGCGGAAAGCGCTTGCGAGCTCTGGGGAGTGGAACCGGAGCGCCTGCTCCGCAAGGTCCGGGACAACCCCGCCCAGTCCAGTCTGGAGCGGGCGGAGGACCGCTGGGCGAATACCCAGGGCGTTTACGAGGCGGCGGGCGCTCCCGCCGGGAAGCGGGTGCTTCTCCTGGACGATGTGTGCTCCACCGGGTCCACCCTGGTTTCCGCCGCGAAGACCCTTCTGGCGGCGGGAGCGGCGGCGGTGGTCTGCGTTTCCGTGGCCTTCCCCAGGCCGGAGGAGGAAAAGTGGGGAGAAAAAGGGAAAGAATAGGCTTGCATTCTAGGAGAATTGCCAGTATAATGTACCTTGTAACTTTATGGATACGTTGGCGGTTTTCCGCCTATCATAAATTTGGACAAACGATAAATGGAGGAAGTGCCCATGGCAAAGGATATCGGTATCGACCTTGGTACCGCTTCGGTTCTGGTTTTTGTACGAGGCAAAGGCATCGTTTTGAATGAGCCCTCCGTGGTGGCGCTGGACAAGAACACCGGGAAGCTCCTGAAGGTGGGCGAGGAGGCCCAGGCCATGCTGGGCCGGACTCCCGGCAACATCATCGCCATCCGCCCCCTGCGGGAGGGCGTCATCTCCGACTACGACATGACGGAGCGGATGCTCCGGGAGTTCATCCACAAGGTGGCTGGGGTTTCCGTCTTTAAGCCCCGGGTGATTATCTGCGTCCCCTCCGGCATCACGGAGGTAGAAGAACGCGCCGTCATCGACGCGGGCATCTCCGCCGGAGCCCGGAAGGTCTACCTCATTGAGGAGCCCGTGGCGGCGGCCATCGGCGCGGGCATCGACATCGCCAAGCCGGACGGGCACATGGTGGTGGACATCGGCGGCGGAACGGCGGACATCGCCGTTATCTCCCTGGGCGGCGTGGTGGAGTCCGCCTCCATCAAAATCGCCGGCGACCAGCTCAACGAGGCCGTGGTTAAGTATATGCGTCGCAAGCATAATCTCCTGGTGGGCGAGCGCACGGCGGAGGAGATGAAAAAGCAAATCGGCTGTGTTTTCCCCAAGGATGAGGAAGAGGTCATGGACGTGAAGGGCCGGTGCCTCTTGACGGGCCTTCCTAAGGTGGTGGCCGTCAGCTCCACGGAGATGATGGACGCTTTCGAGGAGCCGGTGGAGCGCATCATGGAGGCCATCCACTCCGTGCTGGAGCGGACGCCGCCGGAGCTGGTGGCGGACATCTCCACCAACGGCATTGTCATGACCGGAGGCGGCAGTTTGGTGTCTGGCTTTGACAAGCTGGTGACGGCCCGGACGGGCATCCACACCATGATCGCCGAAGAGGCGATTTCCTGCGTGGCCCTGGGCACCGGCATGAGCCTGGAGACTCTGGGCAACATGCAGGAGGGCACCATGAACCTGAGCCGCCGCAAGCAGATGAGTTAAAAGCGAAACCGCCGGACAAGCCGTCCGGCGGTTTTTGTTATGGGGTTTCCCCTGTGCCGAGGGCCTCCGGTTCTTCCGGGTCGGGGACGTATTCCAGAATGTCCTCCACCCGGCAGTCCAGCAGCTTGCAGAGATCGTCGATCAGCCGGGAGGAAATGCCCTTGTTGTGGCGCAGGCGGTAGAGGGTTCCGCTGCTGTAGCCCAGCTTGTTGATCATTTTATACGTGGAAATGCCCCGGTCCTTTAATGTGCGCCAAAATGGATCGTATATAATCATAGCTATCACCTAAAGATAGTTTACCCGGAAGTTCAGATGTTGAACATATCTAATATTTTAGTCATTACTAAAATATAGACAATTGCCTGAATATGGGGTATGATGAATCCGGGAGGTGATAGCGTGAATGTAACGTGTGAAAACCACTTCTGCGTTTACTGGTCGGAGGATACCTGCACGCTGAGAAAAATCAGCCTGGATGCTGTAGGAGCCTGTACGGACTGCGTCTCCGTAGAAGTTCCAAAGGACCTCCTGGCCAAGAAACGGCAGGAGCTTCTAAGCGAGCTGAGGGAGCGGGAAGCCCGGTGGGGAGAAGAGGCCCTGGACTTATAGCTGGGGAGGGCCTAGTCCTTCCCCAGTTTTTTCAGTGTTTCCAGCACCTCGCCGAAGTCCTTGGCGGAGGCGGAGGGGTGAGCCCTCAAAAGCCGCAGGGAGCGGTGATAGGGCGCGGCGGAGCGGCTTTGCAGAGCGGCCTCCCGGGCCCGGACCCGGCGGATGGCCCCGTCCAGGTCCGCCCGGCGCTCCGCCAGGTTTTCCGGCGTGGAATCCGGCAGGTCCTCCAGGTGGTCCCGGCAGGTTTCCAGGGCACTGGAGATGGTGGACAGCGCCTCTAGCTTGGCGGCGGTGAGGCGGCGCAAAGACGCCTCCACCCGCTCCGCCCGGGCCTGGCGGCGTTCCTCCAGCTCCTCGCCCACCTTCTGCCGGAGCTCCAGGGTTTCCAGCTCCGTCTTTTCCCGGAAGCGGCGCAAGTCATCCTTGGCGAAGGCGGCGTAGACCTCCGCCCGCTTCGCCAGACGGCGCAGGTCCTCGTTCTCCTCAGCGGCCCGGGCCAGCAGGTCCCGCAGGTCCAGGGCGGCCTGGACGGAGCGCGCCGCGTCCACGGTGAAGGCGATGACCAGGACATGGGCCAGGGGGTCTACGCACAGGGCGGGCACCCGGGCCAGCAGCCGGGCGATGGGGGGATGGACAAACCGCACCAGCAGGATGGAGAAGAAGCCCCAGGCGATGGAGCTGGTGAGGCAGATGTGGCCGTTGAGGTTGAATTTTTGATGGGAGTAGTCCCAGTAGCGGACCTTGAAAATCCGCTCCATCACATCCCCGGTGACGTACTCCAGGGCCGTGGCCGCCAGCATGCCGAAGAGCCAGACCAGCCGAAGGTCCTTCGCCACGGGAATGGTGGCCAGCAGGATGATAATGGCCCCGGAGCCGTAAATGGGCAGGAGGGGGCCGTGAAGAAAGCCCCGGTTGACCCAATGCCGCTGGCAGAGGGAGACATAGCAGGACTCCCAAATCCAGCCGCAGAGGCAGTAGAAGAAAAACAGCAGGACCCATTGGCCCGTAGTATAGACGTGCATCCGCTCACTCCTCTTGTAGATTGTCCAGTAATCCCCCGATGATCTGGTTGGAGACCAGGAAGCCCTGGGGGGTCAGGCGCCAGCGGGGGCCCTCCCGGAGGGCGTAGCCCGCCGCCGCGCAGCGCTCCAAAAAGGGAAGAAAGGGGGCGAAGGGACGGCCAAAGCGGGTCTCCCAGATGTCCGGGTCCAGGCCCTGGGTCAGGCGAAGGGACAGCATCAGCCACTCCGCCGCCCGCTCTTGGGTGGTCACGGCCTGAGACTCCGACAAAAGCGCCTTCCCCCGGAGGAATGCCATCAAATCCCGGGCCCAGGCAAAGCGCCGCCCCTGGAAATCCGAGTGGGCCCCGGGGCCGAACCCCAGGTATTCCCCCAGGGTCCAGTATTTCAGGTTGTGCCGGGACTCCCGGCCTGGCTTGGCGAAGTTGGAGATCTCGTATTGCCGGCAGCCCCGGTCCGCCAGGAATTCCACGGTTTCCAGGTACATCTCCGCCTGCGCCTCGTCCCCCGGCAGGGACTCCCGGCGGGCGTAGAGGGGGGTGCCCGGCTCTGCCTTGAGGCCGTAGCAGGAGAGGTGTTCCGGGTTTAGCTCCACGGCGGCGGCGAGGTTCTTCCGCCAGCGGGACAGGTCTTGGCCTGGCAGACCGTAGATGAGGTCCAGGGAGAGGTTGTCAAAGCCCGCCTTCCGGGCGGCCTTCACGGCGGAACGGACCTGCGTCATGGTGTGGACCCGGCCGATGGCCCGGAGCTCGCCGTCATCGGCGGACTGCATCCCCAGAGAGACACGGTTGAACCCCGCCCGCCGGAGGGCGGCGAGGTCCCCGGCGTCCCCGGCGGAATCGGGATTGGCCTCGAAGGTGATTTCCGCGCCGGGGGCGATGGGACAGGCGGCAAAGACCGCTTCCAGCAGGGCCGCCAGGCGGCGGGGGCCCAGATAGCTGGGGGTGCCGCCGCCGAAGTAAACCGTGTCCGCCTCGTAACCGGCGAAATCGGTTTTCGCCAGCTGGGTACGAAGGGCGGCGGCGTAAGCGTCCATCTGCTCCTCCCGATGGGGGAGGGAGTAGAAGTCGCAGTAGACGCACTTCTGCTTGCAAAAGGGGACATGGATGTAAAGACCAAGGGACCGGCTCATTTCGCGCGCTCCCGAACGTAGTCCAGAGGCACGTCCACGCGGGCGGCGGTTTCCTCCGGCGTCAGGCCGGAGTCCAGGACGGCCCGAAGCCCCAGGACGGTCTCGCAAAACGCCAGGGACCGCGCCATATCCGATACCGCCAGCAGGGGATTTCTCAATTCCATACAGGAACCTCCATCCTATTTGATGGTTCTCATAGTACCATAAGTGTCCCTCAGATTCAATACCGCCCTGGGGACGGGAATATTTTCGGCTTCCCAGGCAACACTATCCAGGAAATTCAGAACGAAACGAGGGTGCTTTCCATGGACATGTCTCCCAAGGAGTATCAGGCCTACGTCAAGCAGAAGGCGAAAAAATCTCCCATCGTCAAGGACGTGACCTTTGCCTTCCTCATCGGCGGGGCCATCTGTGTGCTGGGGCAGGCCATCACCGACGGCTGGGCCTCGGCGGGGCTGAACCAGGAGGAGGCGGGCACCGCCGCCTCCTGCACGCTGGTGTTCCTCTCCGCCCTGCTGACGGGGCTGAACCTCTACGGCAAGCTGGCCCGCTACGGCGGGGCGGGAACGCTGGTGCCCATCACCGGCTTCGCCAACGCCGTGGTGTCTCCGGCCATCGATTTCAAGAGCGAGGGCTTCATCACCGGTATGGCGGCGAAGATGTTCACCGTGGCGGGGCCGGTCATCGTTTTCGGCACCGTGGCCTCGGTGCTGTACGGCGTGATTTTGAAGCTTTTCCGGCTCTAGGGCTCCCAGGCTTTCCCATGGGGAAAGGCCGTCCATGCCTGGCATGGACGGCCTTTGTTCACCGTAAGTCCTAGGAGCCCTTCCGGCTCTTTCGCTGGGCGGCGAAGATGTTCTCCGTGATCTTGTCCTGGTCCGCCTCGATCACCTCCAGAAATTGACAGCCGTATTCAAAGGGGGCGCCCTCTTCCCCGCTCTCCAGGACCCGAAGCACCTGGCAGTACATAATGGAGGGGTCCCGGTCCTCCAGCAGCTTCACAGTCAAAAGGAGCTTGTCGCCCTCCCAATACTGCTGCTGGGAGGAGAAGCGGGCTCCGCCTACACTGATATTCCGCAGGCGGCAGGGGAATTCCCCGGCGTTTCGACCGCTGAACTTGGTGATGCTGGCTTCCAGGTCCGTGTCCAGGCGGAAGAAGGCCCGGTCGTTGCCCACCCGGGCGACGTACAGGTGGGACACCAGCCAGATGTGCTTGGGCTGGGGGGTGATGAAGCCCTCCATGTACACGGCCTTCCGCAGGCGGTCGTGGTAGCCCCGGATATGGACGGGAAGGGCCTCCGCCTCGGAGCAGTTCTCCAGAAGGGAATTTTCCGCCTCGGAGTACTGGTGGAGCTCCGCGGTGTGCCGCTGGGGGTACATCAGCTTTGCCACAAAGAGCATCTGCCCGTCCTTGGTGGTCACCTCCACCCGCATGTGGGAGTAGGCGGACACGTCCTCGCTGTCCTGGGCGGGCTTTGGCGGCGGCGGGGGTGGGGGCGCCTTCTTCTTGAATTTGTCAAACAGTGCCACGATGGTTCACTCCTATGGTCTTGTTACCGAATTTTCCGGGCTTCCACGTAATAGCGCTTGTCCTGGGCGTGGCCCATGGAGAAGGTCTTGCGGGGAAGCACGCCGTCGGCCATGACGGTTTTGAACAGCTGCTGCTTGCCCATGGCGGGCAGCTTGAAGCCGATGCTGTTCTCCCGGCTTCCCAGGCGGTCCGTGACCTGATCGCCGTGGATGTAGTCGATTTCGCCGCCGCGGTCCTTGACATACCCGTCCAGGAAGGTTTGGAGGGTGCCCACAGCCAGCTGGACCCGGGGTTGGGGCACGGTGAGGAAACCGGCTCCCCCCGCGTGGGTGTAGGCGATGACGTGGCCCTGGCCCTGGCCCTCATGGGCGCCGGGGTAGTACGCCTTGAAGGCATCCAGCATCTCCTCCGGCTTTACGCCAAAGACCACCCGGTGGATGGGCTCGAATTGGAGGGCGCTGTCGTGGTTGTTCACCACCTCCACCAGGGCATACCGGGCGGGGAGGGAGGCCCACTGGCTCTCCGGCGTGACCTTCTTCAAATCCTCGTAGCACTGCTTGGCGGTGGCCAGGGAGTGGTTCCCGTCGCCCACGGCGAAAAGCAGGGGCGGAACGTCCTTCACACCGTATTTCCAGGCCTGCTCCTCCGCCGAGCAGAGGGCCGTCAGGGCCTCCGCCGTCTCGTCCATCTGGGCGGCGGTGAGCTTCCAGCCGCTGATGCTTCCGCCCCCCTGCTGGAGATCGAAGCGGTACAGCGCCTCCATATCCCCGGAGGCCCGGGTCAGGGGCTCGATGACCGTCTTGTTGGGGTCGTCAATGAGGAGCATGACGTGGGGCAGCTCGATGGGGGCGTCCTTACGCACCTTCACCCGGGGGGGGATGCGGGAGAGGACGGTGCCTTCCGTGGCCCGGATGAGGGCCCCGGAGCCGGGGGTGAAGTCATACTGCTCCAGGTCCACCATGCCGATGAGGCCGTGGCGGATTTTTCCGTCGGACTGGAGGCGCTCGATGTAGAGGAGGCTGTTTTCCAGAGTCTCAAACAGGCCGCCGCTTAGGTACTCGTCCATGGCGGCGTTGACGGCGGAAATGCGCTCCTCCACGTCCGGGGCGTTCAGCGCCGCCTCCGGGAGGATGAGCCGCAGGGCGGAGGGGGCGTTTCCAACGGTTTCTTCCACCGCCTGCCAGTACTCCGGCTGGGAGGTGAACTGGTCGCAGGCCACCACGGCCCAGCGGGTCATGTCCGTGCCCTTTTTGGGCAGGAGAATATCGGCGGGATAAAAGCCCAGCTTCTCGAATTTCGGATTCATGTCGGGTCTCCCTTCCTACTTATTTTTTTCGCGGTACCCGAAGGACCATTACGGCAATGGCCCCCAGGCAGATTAAAAGCGGAGGCAAGGCCAAAGCGGCCAGGATCAGCAGGGGGCCCTTGAAAATTCCAAAAGAGCCCCTCGGAAAAAGGACAGGTCCACGCCCGCCTTACAGGGCGGCCTTGATGGCGGAGAGCAGGTCGCCGAACTCCTCGTAGGCGGGAAGCTGGGGATAATCCTTTTTGATCTGCTCCGTGCTTTTGAAGAGGAAGCCCGCCTTGCTGGCCTGGATCATGGCCAGATCGTTGAAGCTGTCCCCGGCGGCGATGGTCTCATAGCCGATGGACTGGAGGGCCTTGACGGTGGTGAGCTTGGACTTCTCACAGCGCATCCGGAAGCCGGTGATTTCGCCGCTTTCCGCCACCTCCAGGGTGTTGCAGAAGATGGTGGGCCAGTTCAGCTTTTCCATCAGGGGCTTGGCGAACTGCTCGAAGGTGTCGCTGAGTATCAGCACCTGGGTGGCGGCCCGGAGCTCATCCAAAAACTCCCTGGCCCCGGGGAGGGGGTCGATCTTGGCGATGGTGGCCTGAATTTCCTTGAGGCCCAGGCCGTGCTCCTTGAGGATGCCGAGGCGGAAGTTCATCAGCTTGTTGTAGTCGGGCTCGTCCCGGGTGGTGCGGCGGAGCTCCGGGATGCCGCTGGCCTCCGCGAAGGCAATCCAGATTTCGGGGACCAGGACGCCTTCCATGTCAAGACATACGATGTTCATAGCACTTCTCCTTGATGTTCCAGAGTAGGAAACCGTTTTTCCGCTTCCTAGTATAGCAGAGTTTTGGGTGGTTGTCACCTTTTATTTCGGCAGGTGGGACTTGCTTTTTTCCGGGGCATATGCTATGGTTTTACCGCCAAGAGGCTGCGGAAGAATGGCTTAACACGGCGGCCGCGCCCTCCGAAAGGCGGCGGCGGATTGCGCTGCGCAGGGGAAGCTGCCTATACCCCTTCCGCCTCTTCTTTCAAGCGCTGGCTTTAAAACAGACTCTCACAGAAATGAGGCATTGCTCATGGATTTCCAAACCCTCTCCGCCGCGCGGTACTCCCTCCGGAAGTTCGATTCCCGGCCCGTGGAGCCGGAAAAGCTGAACCTGATTCTGGAGGCCGGGCGGAACGCCCCCACGGCCCACAACTACCAGCCTCAGCGCATCTTCGTCCTCCAGAGCCCCGAGGCCCTGGAGAAGGCCGACGCCTGCTCCGGGTCTCATTTCAACCCGCCGGTGATGCTGGCGGTGTGCTACGACCCCGCCGTCTCCTGGAAGCGGGAGACCGACGGCAAGGATCACGGCGAAATCGACGCCGCCATTGCCGCCACCCAGATGATGCTCCAGGCGGCGGACCTGGGACTGGGCACCACTTACATTGGAAAGTTCGAGCCGGACAAGCTGCTGGCGGCCTTCCCGGAGATGGCGGGCACCTGCCCCATCGCCCTGCTGGCCCTGGGCTGCCCGGCGGAGGGCGCGCGTCCCGCCCGGCTCCACACGGACCGCAGACCCCTGGAGGAGCTGGTGAAGTACCTGTAATGCTGGAAACGCGCAAAAGAGGAGACTGTCCCCCAGGACAGTCTCCTCTTTAATTTACCGCCTTCTTCGGGGCCCCCGGTACACGCCCCGGCGGCCGCCGCCGCCCACGCTGCGGCCGTAACGGTAGCGGCGGCGGCTGAACAGCAGCCTCCAGCCGCCAAAGACGGCGGCCAGGGCCAGGAGTACCCCCAGTACCACCTTTGCGGCGGTGGTGGAGAAGAACTGCTTTACGTCCCGCCAGAGAACCCGCAGACGGGACGCCTCCACACTGGTGAAGGCCAGCAGGTCTACCTCCGCCAGCTCCTCCCCGTCCAGGGTGATGGTCATGGCGCCCAACACGTCCCCCTCGGCAATGGGGGCCTCCGCCGGGTCGGATTTCAGGGTTAGGGTTTTCTCCAGCTCCTCCAGCTCCACGCCCTTTGGCAGCAGCAGCTCCACCGCCTTCTCCGGGCGGAGGGTCACATGGTCCGTGGAGGAGAGGGACACCGGCGCCTCCCCGGCTACGTCGTCCTCCTTCAAGATCACCTGATAGGAAAAGTTGTCAAAGGCCCAGTTGTAGAGCTTGTCCGTATACACAAAGCTATAGGTCCACCAGATGCCCTTTTCGTCCTGAATCCGGTCCGCGCCCAGGATGACGCAGAGAAGGTCCATACTGGCGTGCTGGGCGGTGGAGACCAGGCAGTTTCCAGCCTGGGAATGGGAGCCGGTCTTGACGCCGTGGACGTCTGGATTGTAGTATTCCCGGCCGCTGCGGATGAGGAAGTTGGTGTTGTTCAGCTGCCGCTCCGGGGAGAGGTTGGTGGCCGGAACGATGTGGGAGCTGGCGTCGCAGACGGTCATGAACATGGGGTGCTCCAGGGCCGCCTTGGTGATGAGGTACAGGTCCCAGGCGGAGGTGTAGTGCTGGGAGTCGTGATAGCCGTGGGGATTCATGAAGTGGGTGTTTTCGCACCCCAGCTCCCGGGCCTTGGCGTTCATCCGGTCCACAAAGCTCTCCACAGTGCCGGAGATTTTCTCCGCCAGGATGGCTCCGGCCTCGTTGGCGGAGACCACCATCAGGCAGTAGAGAAGCTCCTCCACCGTGAGGGTCTCCCCCGCCTCGATACCGGCGGTGCTGCCGTCCTCCGCCAGTCCCTCCAGGGCCGTGGGCGTGGCGGTGATCTCTTGACTCAGCGTCAGCCGTCCCTCGTCCACAGCCTCCAGCACCAGCAGGCAGGTCATGATCTTGGTGAGGCTGGCGGGATAGAGCTCGTCGTGCTCGTTCAGCGCGTAGAGCACCGCCCCGGTTTTCCGGTCGATCAGCAGGGCGGCCTTGGCCTCCACGTCTGGGTCGGTTACCCAGGCCGCCTCCGCGGGGACGGCCAGCGGCCCCACCAGCAGAAGGGCCAAGAAAAAACTTCCGAGAAAGCGCCTTGTTTTCATGTCCATCCCCCAAAATCTGTGTTATAATAGCCGGTAGAGCGGCGGTGGGCCGCCGCCCTTCGATGAATTCCCCAACAGTATACCAAAAAAAACGGAGGAACGCAACCATGGAGACGCGGCAAACTCCCGCCTGGGGAGAACGGACCCTGCTGGGTCTGACGGGGCTGTTTTTGTGCCTGCTTCTGGGACTGTTTCTCTGGGATCGGGCGGCACTGGAGGCTCCCGCCGCCGTGGAGACGGCCCGGGAGACCCCGATGGAAGGGGCCTGGCCGGACCCGGAGCCAGTCAACATCAACGCCGCGGACGCGGAGGAGCTCACTGCCCTGCCCGGCATCGGGAAGGAGCTGGCGCGGCGGATTGTGGAGTACCGGGAGGAACACGGGCTCTTTGAGGCCGCGGAGGATTTGATAAACGTTTCCGGCATCGGCCAGGGAAAGCTGACGGCGCTGGAGGGACTTGTGACCGTGGAGGAACTGGAATGAAAATCTTGGTGGTAGATGACGAGCGGACCCTGGTGAAGGGGATTAAATTCAACCTGGAGAACGAGGGCTATGAGGTGGAGTGCGCCTACGACGGGGCGGCCGCCGTGGAGCTGGCCCGGGAGGGCAAGCTGGACCTCATCATTTTGGACCTGATGATGCCGGAGGTGGACGGGCTGGAGGCCTGCATGCGCATCCGGGAATTTTCCAACGTGCCCATCATCATGCTGACCGCCAAGAGCGAGGACGCGGACAAGCTGATGGGCTTTGAGTGCGGGGCGGACGACTACCTCACCAAGCCCTTCAACATCCTGGAGCTGAAGGCCCGGGTCCGGGCTCTGCTCCGCCGGGCGGCGGGGGTTCAGCGGACCCGGGGCAGCGTTTTGACCGCGGGGGGCATCACCCTGAACACGGAGGAGCGCTCCGCCGCCCGGGGTGAGATCCCCGTGGACCTCACCGCCAAGGAGTACGACCTCATCGAGCTTTTGATGCGCAATCCCCGGCGGGTCTACAGCCGGGAAAATCTCATGAACGTGGTCTGGGGCTACAGCTACGCCGGGGACTACCGCACCGTGGACGTCCACATCCGCCGCCTCCGGGAGAAGCTGGAGGAGAAACCGGCGGAGCCGGACCACATTATGACCAAGTGGGGGGTGGGGTACTATTTCAAGGAATGAACGCCCCTATTGGGGCAGCCTCCAGTTCCGCTTCGGCGTGAGCTACATTGCCGTCATTCTGGCGGTGCTGTTGCTGCTGAACACCTATCCTCTGCTGGTGTCGGAGGATCTGGTCTTTCACTCCAAGACCGCCAACCTCCAAAACAGCGTCTCCGTCATGGTGAACGCCCTCTCTGGCCTCTCACCCCTGACGGAGGAGAATGTGGCCGACGCCATGAGCGTGGTGGAGGAGACGGGCCTGAGCCGCATTTTGGTGACGGACAGCGCCGGCCGGGTGCTCTACGACACCCGGGAGACCGGCAGCGCCGTGGGCTGCTATGCCCTGTACACGGAGATTGTCCACGCCCTCCAGGGGCGGGACGCCACCAGCTGCACCTATCGCCAGGGGGCCTTTCACAGCCGGGCCTCCTCGCCCATCATGTACCAGAGCCAGATCATCGGCGCGGTGTACGCCTATGAGTATGACACGGAGCAGGCCACCCTGCTCTCCGGCCTCCAGGAGACGCTGCTGCGTCTTTCCGCCGTGGCGGGGGGGCTGGTGCTGGCCCTGAGCCTCATCCTCTCCAAGGCTTTGACCCGCAAGATCGGCCTGCTCCTCACCGCCATTCGAGAGGTGCGGGAGGGAGCCTACAGCCACCGGGCGGACATCCGGGGCCGGGATGAGATCGCCCAGATCGGCGATGAGTTCAACAGCCTGACAGACCGTCTCCAGACCACGGAGAACGCCCGCCGCCGCTTTGTCTCCGACGCGTCTCACGAGCTGAAAACCCCCCTGGCGGCCATCCGCCTTCTGTCGGACTCTATTTTACAGACGGAGAACATCGACCCGGAGACCACCAAGGAGTTTGTCACCGACATTGGCCGGGAGGCGGAGCGCCTCTCCCGCATCACGGAGGACCTCCTCCGCCTGACCCGGCTGGACAGCGGCGTGCTGGACCCCCCCGCGGCGGTGGACATCCTGCCGGTTTTGGAACAGGTCATGCGGATGATGAATCTGGTGGCCCAGGAGAAGGGGGTGGACCTCACCTACTCCGCCGGCGGGGCGTGCGTGGTGCTGGGCACCCGGGACGAGACCCATCAGGTGATTTACAACCTGGTGGACAACGCGGTGAAATACTCCGCCATCGGCGGCTCCGTCCAGGTCTCCCTGGAGCGGGTGGGGGAGCTGGTGGTCCTCACCGTGGCGGACAACGGCGCGGGCATCCCCGAGGCGGACCTGCCCCGGATTTTCGAGCGCTTCTACCGGGTGGACAAGGCCCGGTCCCGGGCGGCGGGAGGCACGGGCCTGGGGCTCGCCATCGTCAGCGACACGGTGAAGCGCCGGGGCGGCGCGGTGGAGGCTGCCAACCGCCCCGGCGGCGGCGCGGTGTTCACCGTCCGCTGGCCCGCGCTGGAGAGGAGGGAGGAACCATGAAAAAGCGGCTTTGCCTGCTGCTGCTCTTGCCCCTGCTGCTGACGGGCTGCCGGCGGGAGGAGCCTGCCCGGACAGGCTATGAGCTCTATTTCCAGGAGGCGGACCTCACCTACTCCGCCGGGGAGTCTCCCCTTCGCACGGAGACCGTGTACTTATACGACGCGGAGACCGACACCCCTCTCCGCCTGGCGGAGGCGCTGGTGGCGGAGCTTTTGAAGGGGCCTGCCGACGAGACGCTGAAAAGCACCCTCCCCGCCGGGACCACCCTCTTCTCCCTGGAGCTGGAAGGGGACCGGGCCCGGGTGGACCTGTCCCCGGCCTATGAAAGCCTCTCCGGCGTGGCCATGACCCTGGCGGACAGCGCCATTGCCATGACCCTGGCCCAGGTGCCGGAGGTCTCCTCCGTTCAGATCACTGTCCGGGGACGGGAGCTGGTCTACCGGGAACGGCAGGTGCTGAACATCCGGGAGGTGCTTCTCACGCCGGAGGAGGACGTGATCAGCACCGTGGACGTGCTGCTGTACTTCCTGAACCAGCAAGGCCGCCTCATGGCGGCGGAACAGACCCTGGATCTCTACGAGGGGGACACCCAGGTCTCCGCCGTGGCCCGGGCCCTGGAGAGACAGCCGGAGGGCCGGGATTTGCTCTCCCCCCTGCCGGAGGGCTTCCAGGTGAAGTCCGTCTGGCTGGAGGAGGACATCTGCTATGTGAACCTCTCCTCCGTCCTGCTGGAGGGGCTGGAGGAGGGGGCGGTTCGCGTCGCCCTCCGGGCGCTGAAAAATTCCCTCTCCTCCCTGGAGGCGGTGGAGGAGGTTCGCTTCCTGGTGGACGGTGAATTCCGCCGGGACCTGGGGCTTATGGAGGGCCTGGAGGAGTAAAGTTTTGTCCTTGACATCCGGTCTCCGCTCCTGTAGACTGGAAAAGGTAGACCTTTTTTGGGACCGCCGGCGACAGAAAGAAGATCGAAGAAACAGGAAGGAGAACCCCGCCATGAGAACCCCCTCCGGCCAGCAGACGCTGTTCCAAATTCGAGGCATTCCCCCCCTGGGCTCCGCTGTCTCCCTGTCCCTTCAACATCTGGTGGCCATGATTGTGGGCTGTGTCACGCCGCCCATCATCATTGCCGGGGCCATTGGCCTGAGCCCGGCGGATCAGGTGCTGCTGATTCAGGCGTCCCTGGTGATGTCCGCCGTGTGCACCATCATCCAGCTTTACCCTGTGAACAAGTACTTCGGCTCCGGCCTGCCGGTGATCATGGGCGTCAGCTTCGCCTATGTCCCCAGCATGCAGGCCATCGCCTCCACGGGAGGCGGCGTGGGCGCCATCGCCGGGGCCATGATCGTGGGCGGAATCGTCGCCATTGCGGTGGGCGTGTTTGTGAAGAAAATCCGCCTCCTGTTCCCGCCGGTGATCACCGGCACGGTGGTGTTTACCATTGGCCTTTCTCTCTATCCCACGGCCATCAACTACATGGCGGGAGGAACCGCCAATACATACGAGCTGGTGGTGGAGACCAAGCGCCAGACCGAGGCCCTGGTTTACGGCTCCTGGCAGAACTGGCTGGTGGCCGTGCTGACCCTGGCCATTGTCATGCTGTTGAACAACCACGGAAAGGGCATCTGCAAGCTGGCCTCCATCCTCATCGGCATGCTCTGCGGCTATGTGATTTCCATGTTTTTTGGCATGGTCTCCTTTGCCGGGGTGGGCCCTGCCGCCTGGTTCTCCCTGCCCCGGGTGATGCGCTTTGGAATCACCTTTGACATTCCCTCCTGCGTGGCCATTGGGCTGCTCTTCGCCATCAACTCCATCCAGGCCATCGGCGACTTCACCGCCACCACCGTGGGCGGCCTGGACCGGGACCCCACGGACCAGGAGCTCCAGGGCGGTATTATTGCCTACGGCTTCAGCAACATCCTGACGGCCTTTTTCGGCGGCCTGCCCACGGCCACCTATTCCCAGAACGTGGGTATTGTCATCACCAACAAGGTGGTGAACCGGATCGTGTTTGTCATGACCGGCGGCTTTTTGCTGCTGGCGGGATTGTCCCCCAAGTTCGCGGCGGTGCTGACCACCATCCCCCAGTGCGTTCTGGGCGGGGCCACCATCACCGTTTTTTCCACCATCGCCATGACGGGCATGAAGCTCATCGCCTCCCAGAGCCTGACGGCCCGGAACACCACCATCGTGGGCCTGTCCGCCGCCCTGGGCGTGGGGGTCAGCCAGGCCAGCGGGGCCCTGGGTCAGTTCCCCGACGGCTTTACCATGATCTTCGGCAAGTCCCCGGTGGTCATCGCCACGCTGATGGCGGTGCTTTTGAACCTGATCCTGCCCAAAGAGAAAACTTGAGAGAAGAAGCATAGAGGTAACCATGGAAATCGAAACCCTGCGTTTTCACTGCCCCGGTCTGATGGACGGCGGGCGTTTTCCCCTGGACAATACCGGCCGGGGCAAGGATTTATCCCCGGAAATGGTCCTGGAGAACCTGTGCCCCCAGGCCAAGACCCTGGCGGTCACCCTGGAGGACATGAGCCACCCCATAAAGGGCTTTACCCACTGGGTGATGTGGAATTTCCCCGCCCGGCCCGTCATCCCTGGGGGCATCCCCCAGCGGGACCGGCTGGAGAGCGGCGTGGTTCAGGGCCTCGCCTATGGCGTCCACCGCTACGCGGGGCCAAAGCCCCCCATCTGGGCCCGGCACCGCTACCGGCTGACGGTTTACGCCCTGGACTGCGTTCTGGGTCTGAGCTCCAACGCGAGGAAGAAGCACTTCCTCAAAGCGGCGGAGGGCCATGTGCTGCAAAGGGGCAGCCTGACGGCGGAATTTGGATAAACGCGCTGAAACCAGGGAGGCTTTGCCTCCCTGGTTTTTTAGAGGAATGTTCCGGCTTCCGCTCCTACGCTGTGTGCGCGCCAAACAAATGTCCTTGACAACTTGACGAGCGTTGGATTGCGCGTTATAATCGACAACAAAATGGGCCACATTCTGGCGCTGTGTAATAAATGCAACAACGAAAAGAGAGGAACGGCATGTATTGCAGACGGTGTGGGCAAGTGATTCCGGACTCTGCGGTGGTGCGCGGCGGCGCTGCCGCCGCGCTTATGGCGAGGGAATTGAGCCGACTAGCGTAACGGGTCGTCATCCGGAGCGGAAATCAGAGAGGCCCTGGCCTCTCTGATTTTGGTTTCGGGAACCTTCCGCCCGGAGTGTTTAGGGCGCGGGGAGGGCACGCCCCGTGGGGCCGCCCTTGCAATTTCCTTCCTGGGGCGCTATAATTCAACATGCTGAACCGTTTTGCTTCCCGCTTGAAAGGAGGAATCCCCTGTGAATTTTGTTTTCATCTCCCCCAACTTCCCCGAGGCTTACCGCTGGTTCTGCGTCCGGCTTCGGGAGAACGGCGTCAACGTTTTGGGCGTGGGGGACGCGCCCTATGACTTCCTCCACCCGGAGCTGAAACGGGCGCTGACGGAGTACTACCGGGTGGACAGTCTGGAGGACTACGAGCAGGTTCTTCGGGCCCTGGGATACTTCACGGGGCGGTACGGCAAAATGGATTGGGTGGAGAGCAACAACGAGTACTGGCTGGAGCTGGACGCCCGGCTGCGGACGGACTTCCACATCACCACCGGGCCAAGGGCCCACGAGATTGAAAAGTACAAAAGCAAGCTGGCGATGAAGACGTACTATCAAAAGGCCGGGATTCCCTGCGCCCGCTGCGCTCCGGTGACGGACCTGGAGGCGGGGCTGGCCTTCGCGCGCGGGGCGGGGTATCCCCTTGTGGTCAAGCCGGACAACGGCGTGGGGGCCGTGGCCACCTGGCGGCTGGAGAACGAGGAGGACCTGCGCCGCTTCTTCCAGGACCCGCCGGAGGCCCCCTACCTCATGGAGGAATACGTCTCCGGCGCTGTCACCACCTATGACGGCGTGTGCGATTCCAAGGGGGAGGTGCTCTTTGCCGCCAGCCATGTGACCCGGAACTCCATCATGGATATGGTGAACGAACACGTGCCGACCTATTACTATGTGGACAAGGAGGTTCCCGCCGACGTGGAGGCGGCGGGAAAGGCCACGTTGAAGGCCTTTGGCGCGGCCAGCCGGTTTTTCCATTTGGAATTTTTCCGCCTGACGGAGGCCAAGCCGGGGCTGGGAGACGTGGGAGACATTGTGGCCCTGGAGGTCAACATGCGCCCAGCCGGGGGCTATACCCCGGATATGCTGAATTTCAGTCAGAGTGCGGACGTGTACCAAATCTGGGCGGATATGGTGGCTTTTGATCAACTGCGGCATACCTACATCGGGCCCCACAGCTACTGTGTCTATGCCGGGCGGCGGGACGAGGCGCGCTATGACATCTCCCTGGGCCAGCTGGAGGCCCGGTGCGGCGACCGGGCCCGGCTGTTCACCCGGATGCCGGACGCTTTGGCGGGGACCATGGGGAATCAGGTTGCCATTGCCTGCTTCGATACCATGGAGGAAGTGGACCTCTTCGTCCGGGCGGCCTTCCGGCTGCGGAACGGAGGATAAACAGCAGGGGCGGCGGGAGCCGCCCCTGCTGTTTTAAAAATTTTTCTCCAGACGGAAACTTTTTATAGGGCTTCTCCGTCCAATAGACAGAAGCCAACCACAAGGCCATTTTGACACAAGGAGATTTAATATGAAAAAGAAGTTTCTCGCGCTGGCTCTGGCGCTGACCCTGGCCGTCTCCCTGGCCGCCTGCGGCGGCAAGGACGCCCCCGCCCAGGACGGCACACCCGACAACGCCCCGGAGGTCAGCGGCCCTGAGACAGAGGCCCCCGAGACCCCGGGGGAGAGCCCCAAGGAGATTGACCTCGCCGCCTTTTACGACGCCCTCAGGGCGGAGAGCATCTGGCCGGAGCTGATGAAGCTGGAGAGCTCGGGGGATACGCGGGAGCTGCTGGACAGCTACTACCCCGGCCTCTCGGAGATTTCCACCAAGCAGTGCGGAGTCTATATCGCCGAAATCTCCGCCGCCGTGGGGGAAATCGCCCTGGTGGAGGTGGAGAATGCCGGGGATGCGCAGGCGGTGGAGGATATCTTCCAGGCCCGCGTTGACTATCAGGTGGGAGACGACACGAACCCCGGCGGGGCCTGGTATCCCGAGACCATTGAGGGCTGGAAAACCAAGTCCCAAATTGTCAGCAACGGCAATTACGTCATGCTGGCGGTGGGAGACGCTGCCGGAGCCGCCGTGGAGAGCTTTGAGGCGCTGTTCGCTTAAAAGAAACAGAGCTCTAAAAAAGATGGTGTGGGGCCTGGCCCCCTGGCCAGGCCATTCCAAATGAAGGGAATGGCTGAACCGGGGGGTCAGGCCCCACAAAACCATTTACGGTTCTTCTTCCTCCGCTAGGTTTTCCAGAGCTACCCGGACGGCCTCCACCACAAAGGCGGTGAAGGTGCAGTTTGTGCCGCGGATGGCCTCTTCAACCTGTTGAATGACCACGGTTGGGAAACGGATGGACTTTGTGGCGGAAACAGGGACATCCGGGACATTTGGAATTTTGAATTTTCTCATCATACACCCCGCAATATATTTTGCGCTTAATTTGCAATAAAATTGTATTGCATAATGCGCCTTGCGAATGTGACGCAATTTTGCAATAATTTCTTATTGCAAAGCGCGCGATATTCCTGGAAGAAATTTGTCACGCACGCAGCTTGCGCATTTTGGGAATATATGGTAAGATAAGCAAAGGTGGATTATGTGAAAGAGAGGCGACAAAAATGAGTACGGTCCCAAAGTACTACTCAACGCTGTTCAATGCCGTTACGGACGCGCTGCGGGAGCTGGAACAGCACAACTACGGAAACGCGACGGATTTGCTGATGCACGGACAGCTCCAGGCGGAGGGAGAATACACCGCCTGGATGGAAGAGCAAAAGAAATCATAAAAGAGGCGGAGCTGTCAGGCTCCGCCTCTTTGCGTATTCCAAATATCCTTGGGCTTAGAGGTTTTTCAGCACGCCGCTCTCCTCGTTGAAGGCGTTGATCAGCTCGTCCAGGTCCTTGGCCTGGGCATGGACCGCGCCCCAGGTGCCCTCGGTGTCGTACCACAGGGCGTTGAGGTCGTGCATGTCCTTCCCCTGCTGCTCCACCCAGGTGTAGTATTTCAGGTGGTGGACCCGCTTGCGGTCCGCGTAGGTCAGCTCGATGAGGTTGTCGGTCTTGAGCCCCAGGATGTGGAGGTTGTGGTCCAGCCGGGCCTCCTCTCCGGTGTACGCGCCGAACTGGTCATTCAGCTCCTGAATCCGGCTCCGGTACATGACGGCGGAGTCCGTCAGCACGGTGCCCACCACGTCCCGGTCCGTGAACTCGTAGTACTTCGCCATCTTGATGCAGCACAGCACGTTGGCGATGCCGGAGATGCCAAGCCAGGTCAGCTTTTCAACCAGGGCCGGGTCCAGCTTGAGGGTGTGGAGCAAATAGTCCTGGCCCTCGGGGGTGTTGAAAAGGCGCAGGAGCCGCTGGGAGTCCTCGTCGTCAATGGCGATGGCCATATCCGTGTTTTTCACATTGTGAATCCAGGGGATATGCTTGTCTCCGATGCCCTCGATCCGGTGGCCGCCAAAGCCGTTGTTCAGAATCGTGGGGCACTGGAGGGCCTCGCCCACACCCAGCTTGAGGTGGGGATAGCGCTCCTTCAGAAGGTCCCCGGCGCTCATGGTTCCGGCGGAGCCGGAGGTGAAGCAGGCGCCGGCGAAGCGGTCTCCGGGACGCTTGACGGCCTCGAACACGTCCGCCAGGGCGGTGCCGGTGACGTTATAGTGCCACAGGGGATTCCCCATCTCCTCAAACTGGTTGAAGATCATGTACTGGGGGTCCTGCTTGAGCTCGTTGGTCTTGTCGAAGATCTCTTTCACGTTGGACTCGCAGCCGGGGGTGGCGATGACCTCCGCCCCGATCTCGTGGAGCCAGTCGAAACGCTCCTGGCTCATTTCCGCCGGGAGAATCGCCACGCCCTGGGCCCCCAGGAGCTTGGAGTTGAACGCGCCGCCCCGGCAGTAGTTGCCGGTGGAGGGCCAGACGGCCTTGTGGACATCCACGTCGAACTGGCCCGTCACCAGCCGGGGGGCAAGGCACCCAAAGGAGGCCCCGACTTTATGGCAGCCCGTGGGGAACCACTTGCCCACCATGGCGATGACGCGGCAGGGCACGCCGGTGAGCTCCGGGGGCAGCTCGATGTAATTGGGCACGGCCTGGAAGAGGCCGCCGCTCTCCTTGGCCTCGTTCTTCCAGGTGACCCGGAAGAGGTTCAGGGGGTTCACGTCCCAGAGGCCCACGTTTTTCAGCTTGTCCTGGACCTTGCCGGGGATGGTCTCCGGGTGCCGCATCTGGGCGATGGTGGGGATGAGGATGTTGTTCTCCCGGGCTTTTTTCAGGTTGTGCTCCAGGCCTTGGCGGTGGATGGTGAGATCGATCATACTAAGTTCCCTCCTGTTTGTTCATGTCAATATAGGAATACAGGGTATACTTGGAAATGCCGAAGTACTTCGCCACTTTGTCGCCGGACTTGGTGATGAGGAAGGCCCCGTTTTGGCTGAGGAACTGGATGGCCTTTACCTTGTCCTCCTTGTTCATCACGGCGGCGGGCTTGCCCACCAAGGCCACGGACTGCTGGATCAGCTCATCCAGCAAATCGCTGACGTTGGTGATGCGCTCCGGCTCGGAAGGGACCTCCTCCCCGGTGGAGGTCAGGTCGTGGAGGGCCTCCTCCATGAGGATGAGGCGGGAGATGTCGTAGTTGACGGCCAGGATGGCGGAGACCTTCCCTTTCCGGTCCCGGATATAGACGGTGGAGGATTTCAAAATCTTCCCGTCCGGGGTTTTGGTGAGGTAGCAGAGGTGGTCCTTGGGCTCCGGGTCCTGGGTGCGCAGCTGCTCCATCACCACGTTGGACGCGCCGTCCCCCACCTTCCGGCCGGACACATGGCCGTTGGCGATAAAGACGATGGAGCGGTCCGGGTCCCGGCTTAAATCGTGGATGGCCACCTCGCAGTTGGAACCGAATTGGGCGGCGATGCCGGCGGCTACCTGGCGCAGCAGCTCCAGCTTGCTGTTTTCCGTGGGTGCTCCCCCCTTTTTAGGCTGATTTTTGGATAAAGACACCGATTCATACTAGCATCATACCACGAAGTTTCGGAGAAATCAACAGCAATTCAAAAAAATTTTTTGGTTTTCTAAAATTTTGTTTGACAACGGGAAATCTTGTGCTATGATAGGGTTATAGGGAACAGGCGGCGAGGTTGCGAAGCCGTCAACATAAAATAAAAACGGAGGTCTGCATCATGGATTTCGAGAAGATCAAGTCGGCCGCGGAGGGCTACAAGGCGGAGATGTCCCGGTTCCTGCGGGACATGATTTCCCATCCCAGCGAGAGCTGCGAGGAAAAAGAAGTGGTGATGTGCATCAAGGCCGAAATGGAGAAGCTGGGCTTTGACAAGGTGGAGATCGACGGCCTGGGCAACGTCATCGGCTGGATGGGCCAGGGCGAGAAGATCATCGCCATCGACTCCCATATCGACACCGTGGGCATCGGCAACATCAACAACTGGGAAGCCGACCCCTACAAGGGCTACGAGACGGAGGATATCATCTATGGCCGGGGCGGCTCCGACCAGGAGGGCGGCATGGCCTCCGCCGTGTACGGCGCCAAGATTATGAAGGACCTGGGACTGATTCCCGCCGGGTACAAGATCATGGTGGTGGGCTCCGTCCAGGAGGAGGACTGCGACGGCATGTGCTGGCAGTACATCGTCAACAAGTACTTCCCCAGCAAGGAAGAGGCCCAGAAGCAGATCGAGTTCGTCATCTCCACCGAGCCCACCGACGGCGGCATCTATCGCGGCCACCGGGGCCGCATGGAGATCCGCGTGGACGTGAAGGGCGTCAGCTGCCACGGCTCCGCCCCCGAGCGCGGCGACAACGCCATCTACAAGATGGCCGACATCCTCCAGGACGTCCGCGCCCTGAACGAGAACGACGACGCCGACGCCACCGAGATCAAGGGCCTGGTAAAGCGCCTCAATCCCAAGTTCAATCCCGAGCACTGGGAGGACGCACGCTTCCTGGGCCGGGGCACCTGCACCGTCAGCGAGATCTTCTACACCTCCCCCAGCCGCTGCGCCGTGGCGGACAGCTGCGCCATCTCCATCGACCGCCGCATGACCGCCGGCGAGACCTGGGACAGCTGCCTGAAGGAGATCGAGGACCTGCCCGCCGTGAAGAAGTACGGCCAGGACGTGAAGGTCAGCATGTACATGTACGACCGTCCCGCGTGGACCGGCACCGTGTATGAGACCGAGTGCTTCTTCCCCACCTGGATCAACAAGGAGACCGCCGCCCACGTCCAGGCCCTCATCGATGCCCACCACGCCCTGTGGGGCGACAAGCGCATCGGCCACAAGGACGCCGATCCCAAGCTGGACGCCATGCGCCTGCGGGAGCGTCCCCTGACCGACAAGTGGACCTTCTCCACCAACGGCGTTTCCATCCAGGGCCGGTACGGCATCCCCTGCGTGGGCTTCGGCCCCGGCGCGGAGAGCCAGGCCCACGCGCCCAACGAGATCACCTGGAAGCAGGACCTGGTCACCTGCGCGGCGGTGTACGCGGCTGTTCCCGGCCTCTACAAGGAGGAGAACAAGTCCGCCGACGTGGCCCAGTTCCGTCAGAGCCTGACCAACAACGAGATCCAGTAAAGAGCGCGCCGTCTGCCCGGACTGTTTACCTAGTTGCGTATCATAAGGAGTTCATATGGAGATCATTGGTTTAGGCGTGTGCTTCGTGACGGCTCTTTCGCTGATCACCGCGATCCTGTTCCCCGTGGACCGGGAGGGAAAGAGTTTTTCCGGGGCGGTCCGGGGCGGAGGCCTTTCCCTGGCGGGCATCCTGGTAGTAGTGCTGATTGCGGAACGTATCGCGGCGGACTCGCCCGAAATAACGGGTCTGATCCAACTGCTTTATGCTTTCCTGCTGTCGTGCTGCCTGTTCTGGCTCCTTTTCATTCTGTGCCTGGTCATCAAATACGGCTGGGCCCATCGGAAGCGGCGGGGACCGCGGGACGAACCCGACAAATAAATTGTGTACCGATTGCCGCCGGAGGCGGCAGAGAATAAAATCTATTTTTAAGGAGAATATAGCGATGAGCAAGACTGAAAACCTCGCCCAGCATCTGGAGAAGCTGCATATCAACAACATGTACAAGAACGACTTCTACTGGACCTGGGACAAGACCGACGACGAGCTGGACGCCATCTTCACCGTGGCCGACGCCCTGCGCGACCTGCGGGAGCGCAACATCTCCACCAAGATCTTCGACTCCGGCCTCGGCATCTCCATCTTCCGCGACAACTCCACCCGTACCCGGTTCTCCTTTGCCTCCGCCTGCAACCTGCTGGGCCTGGACATCAAGGACCTGGACGAGAAGACCAGCCAGATCGCCCACGGCGAGACCGTCCGCGAGACCGCCAACATGGTGTCCTTCATGGCCGACGTCATCGGCATCCGGGACGACATGTTCATCGAAGAGGGCCACAAGTATCAGAAGACCTTTATGGACGCCCTGGACGAGGGCTATGAGAAGGGCATCCTGGAGCAGCGCCCGACGCTGGTGAACCTCCAGTGCGACGTGGACCACCCCACCCAGGCCATGGCCGACATGCTTCATGTCATCCATGAGATGGGCGGCGTGGAGAACCTGAAGGGCAAGAAGGTCGCCATGACCTGGGCCTACTCCCCCAGCTACGGCAAGCCCCTGAGCGTGCCCCAGGGCATCGTGGGCCTGTTCACCCGCTTCGGCATGGACGTGACCCTGGCCCACCCCGAGGGATACGAGATCCTGCCCGAGGTGGAGGAGATCGCCGCCAAGAACGCCGAGGCCTCCGGCGGTTCCTTCAAGAAGGTCACCTCCATGGAGGAGGCGTTCAAGGACGCCGACATCGTGTATCCCAAGTCCTGGGCTCCCTTCAAGGCCATGGAGAAGCGCACCCAGCTCTACCGCGAGGGCGACAAGGCCGGCATCGACGCCCTGGAGAAGGAGCTGCTGGCTCAGAACGCCGAGCACAAGGACTGGTCCTGCACCGAGGATATGATGAAGCTCACCAAGGACGGCAAGGCCCTCTATATGCACTGCCTGCCCGCCGACATCACCGGCCTGAGCTGCGTGGAGGGCGAGGTGGACAACTCCGTGTTTGACCGCTATATCGAGCCCCTGTATAAGGAGGCGTCCTTCAAGCCCTATATCATCGCCGCCATGATCTTCCTGAGCAACGTGAAGGACCCCGTGGCCGTGCTGCGCGACCTGGAGAAGCGCGGGGACAAGCGGAAGGAAGTCTGATCCCTGGACGGCAAGTTTTAGAAGATCGAGGATTGAGGAATTATGAGTAAACGCATTGTCATCGCCCTGGGCGGCAACGCTCTGGGCAGCACCCTCCCCGAGCAGGCGGCGGCGGTGAAGATCACCGCCCGGGCCATCGTGGACCTCATCGAGGACGGCAACCAGGTCGTCGTGGCCCACGGCAACGGCCCCCAGGTGGGCATCATCAACAACGCCATGTCCGCCCTCCAGAAGGAGGACGCCTCCCAGGGCTACACGCCCCTGTCCGTCTGCGGGGCCATGAGCCAGGCGTATATCGGGTACGACCTGCAAAACGCCTTCCGGGAGGAGCTGCTGGACCGGGGCATCACCAATATGCCCGTGTGCTCCATCGTTACCCAGGTGGAGGTGGACCCGGCGGACCCCGCCTTCCAGGCCCCCTCCAAGCCCATCGGCAAGTTCATGACCGAGGCGGAGGCCAAGGCGTATCAGGAGTCCACCGGCAACCTGGTCAAGGAGGACGCGGGCCGGGGCTGGCGGCGGTATGTGGCTTCCCCCAAGCCCAAGCACATCATCGAGGCCGGCGCCATCCGTGCGCTGAGCGAGGATGGGCATCTGGTCATCTGCTGCGGCGGCGGCGGCATCCCCGTCTACCGCACGGAGAAGAACCATCTCAAGGGCGCGGCGGCGGTCATCGACAAGGACTTCGCCTCCGAGCTGCTGGCCGAGCAGCTGGACGCGGATATGCTCATCATCCTGACCGCCGTGGAGAAGGTGGCCGTCAACTTCCGCAAGGAGAACGAGCAGTGGCTGGATACCCTGACGCCGGAGCAGGCCAGGGCCTACGCCGCCGAGGGGCAGTTCGCGCCGGGCTCCATGCTGCCCAAGGTGGAGGCCGCGGTGAAGTTCGCCGAGTCCAAGCCGGGCCGGGAGGCCCTCATCACCCTGCTGGAGAAGGCCAGGGACGGCATCGCCGGGAAGACGGGGACGATCGTCCGGCAGTGATACTTTCAAAAGTATCAAAAAGATCTTTAATGCGAGTCTGGAAGCGCTGCTATTCCTTCATTTTTGCCCGGTGATGAAATGGACGGTTTGATTGAGGAATAGTATAGGGACGAATAGACCGATATGACAAGACCAGAGCCCCCTCTCCGGACGAAAATCCGGAGAGGGGGCTCTGCCTGGACAGCCAGAGAGGGAGGATCCTGCTTTATTTTTTGTAGTGGATCCGCACGCTGGCGGGGAGCTCATCGAAGCTCACTTCTTCCCAGGAGATGACGCCCCGGAGGGGCGCGACGCGGACAAGGACGTAGGCGCCGTCCCTCAGCTCCCGGGAGGTGTCCAGATCCAGATTTTTGCCCGCACCGCTCTCGGTGTAGGCCTGGAGGGTATAGCGGTAGTTCATCCCTCCGTGGGGTGTGATAGGGGCGATCTTTTCGTTGTCGATCTGACTGTACAGGTTCTCCGCGTTGTCCGTCGTGGACTGGAAAAGAAGCCCCATGGAACAGATCCCTGCTACCAAGATCAGCGCCAGTGCGCCGGTGACGAGAAGAACGGTTTTGCCTTTTTTCACAGAAAAGCCTCCTTGCATGGGTGATGAGGCTATTATATTGCACGGGCGCGCTGCGTTCCATCGCTTTACCTTACAAAACGGGCGGGAAACTTACAATCCTGTAAGATTCCCGCCCTGCTGCGCTTTTTTATACCTGCAAAAACTTTCTTATGGCGCTGAGGCTGCCGCCGACGCCGATGAGCATCCCGGCTCCGGCGAAGATGGCGGCTACATAGGTCCACATACTCTGGAAGGGCACCACGCTGATGAGGTTGATGGTGTCGTTGCTGGTCACTGACCGGGCCACCGCTTCGTAGAGGCCCCACTGGAGAAAGAAGCCGATCACCGCCGAGAACAGGCCCAGCAGGAAGCCCTCGTAGACAAAGGGCCAGCGGATGAAGCCGTTGGTGGCCCCCACCATCTTCATGATGGCGATCTCGTCCCGGCGGTCGAAGGTGGTCAGCTTGATGGTGTTGGCGATGATGAACACGGAGACCAGGAAGAGGATCGCGATCAGGACCACGCAGACCACCCCGGCCACGTTGCGGATGGTGATAAAGCCCGCCGCCTCGTCCTCGTAAGCGTTGACATTGTCAATGTGCGGCAGAGCGTCCAGGGCCTCGCAGGTCTGGCGCATATAGGCGATGTCCACCAGGTCGATGGCGTAGCGGTGGGAGAAGTTGTCGTCCGGCAGGCCCTGGAAGAGCTCGTCGTCCTCGTACCGGGCCCGGAAGGCGGCGGCGGCCTCCTGATCGGAGATGAAGTGGACGTCCCGTACGTTGGGGACCCGGCGCAGGGCCGGTTCCATTTCACGGGCCTCCTTCTCGCTCAGGCCCAGCTCCACGAAGGCCAGCACCTGATTCTGCTCCTCCAGGTCCGCCAGCATGGCGTTGGCGTTCACCGCGACCAGGGTGAAGGTGCCCATGATCAGCAGGCAGGCTACCGTGATGCCCACGGCCGCGAAGGACATGAAGCCGTGGCTGAACATGTTCACAGCGCCTTCTTTGATAAAATAGAAAAAATTATGCTTGTTCACAGTGTCTTCCTCCCGTAGTACCCATGGCCGTCGCTGACCACCCGGCCCCGCTCCAGCATGACCACGCGCTTGTCGAAGCGGTTGACCAGATCCTTCTCGTGGGTCACCACCAGCACCGTGGTCCCCAGGGCGTTGATCCGCTCCAGGAGCCGCATGATCTCCAGGGAGCGGGCGGGGTCCAGGTTGCCGGTGGGCTCGTCGGCGATGATGGTGCTGGGGTTGTTCAGCAGGGCCCGGGCGATGGCGACGCGCTGCTGCTCGCCGCCGGAGAGCTCCGAGGGCAGGCGGCGGCCCTTGTTCTCCAGGCCCACCAGGTTCAGGCAGTAGGGGATGCGCTTTCTGATCTCCTTAGGGCCCGCGCCCACCGCGCGCATGGCGAACACCATATTATCATACACGGATTTGTGCTCTATCAGACGGAAATCCTGAAAGATCACCCCGACCGTCCGGCGGAGGTGGGGGATCTGCCACTCCTTGATGTTCCGCAGGGAGAAGCCGTTGACCATCACCCGGCCCTCGGTGGGTTCGATCTCGCCGATCAACAGCTTGATGACCGTGGATTTCCCGCTGCCAGACGGTCCCACCATGAAGACAAATTCCCCGTCCATGATCTCCATGGACAGTCCGTTGAGGGCGTGGGTGCCGTTTGGGTATTCCTTTACTACATCTGTCAGTCGTATCATGCTTTTTTGCGTACCCTTTCCGACCGGGAGGCCGTGTTCCTGTGTCTTCCAGAAATGGACAAAATGCTACATCTATATATCATACACATTGTTTTGGCTGGAGTCAAGGGTGAAAACGATGGTTTTCCGCAAATTACAGCAAGAGGCGACCCTGACTGGCGCGATACCGGTCGATTCCTGTCGAAGACCTGGGGTTCCCGCCTCCGGACGCCTTTGATATGCTCCCTAAAAGGCAGACAGGGAAATAATAAGAGGGAGAGGGAGGAA
>CATOKC010000019.1 GCA_951800675.1 uncultured Oscillibacter sp. | reverse complement strand
CGTGGCGGGGCGTGCGGACACTGACGCTGACCGGAGCGGTTCCGGGGGTCAGCGCCTGGGTGATGTAGGTTTTAACCGCCTCGGCAGTCTTTTCGGGGGCATAGGGGGGCTGGTTGTCTTGATAGCGGTCTTTCCATTCCCCGTCCCAATCGATGAAAGGAGCGCCGTCCTCCGCCGGGACAAAGGGTTTTACCGTCTCGGCAAAGTGAGGGTTGTAGAAGTACTCGCCGGAAGCGGGCAAATTGTTGGCGTTTTCCAGCGGGATGTCGGTTTCAAAGCGGAGATACAGGTAGAAGTCCTGGCTGGTAAGGGCTTGGAAGTTCTTGCCGCCGGCTGTGCCGGTGAGGGCGCCGATCACCAGCTCGGTGGGCAGAGGGGCTAGGTAGTATCTGTCTGGGACCGCTTCGCCGCCCTCCTGCCGGGTCCAGGTTGCCGAGAGAAGCCGCGTCTCGTTGGGGCCGGAGGGAGCGCGGTTGACGTAGGTATAGGGTCCCAGCGCCGCCTTTTCTCCATTTTTTCCGAGGTAGGTATATGTAACCTGGAAGCTGCCGCTCTTAGGCAGGTCCTTTTCCATCAGAGCCACGGCGTAGCCGTCGGTTTTGATGGTGATATTTTGGCTGTCCTCCAGCTTGCCGATCAGCTCACGGGCGTTGCCGCCGGAAAAGCCGATTTTTCCGGTACTGTCCTTCTCATAATAGACCAGGCTGGGTTCTTTGAAATAGGCTGCCCAGTCTCCGTAGTGGGGAAGGCCCTTCAAGCCGGGGAAACTGTACTTCGTCAGGTTTTGCTTCTCCTGGAGGTTGTAGGGATTGGTGTTCTGACTCTCCGTACCGGTACGGTAGCCTTTGAACTCGAAGAGGCCTCCCATAACCGAGAGAAACTGCTTGTCGGACATATCGTTGTAAGATTTTTCCATCGAATCTGCCGGGTCTCTGGAGGGAATGGACTCCGCCAGATAATAGGAGTTCTTGAACCTGCCTGATCCGTCGTCAATTTCCTGAACCAGGGGGAACACGCTGGAATCCTTGGAAATGCCGGGATACGACATGGCGGAATAGGCGTTCTCCGCCGCGACTTTCACCGCCCCCAGACACAGACCGGCCGCCGCCTCCGTCCCCTCCATTTGGATGAATCCGGCGGCGTAGCAATTCTGTAGGGTGGTGGTGTTGGAGGTATTGCCAATCAGACCCGCGGCCCGCCCGCCGGCCAGATAACAGTCGGTATAGGAATTTTTCACGGTAATGATCACGGACCGGGAGCCGCCGAGCAGTCCGGCGGTGTACGTGGTTCCTTTGACCAGGGTAGACGCGAAGCTTCGCTCAATGGTGAAAGTGTCCGCCCCTTGGGTAGCGTTATTGGTCCGGTCGAAATGACCCACCAGGCCGCCCGCGTAATCGCCGGTGATGGGATACTCATATTGTGTTGTGCTGCTGCCCAACAGACCGCGGAGATCCAACTGGCCTTCCTCCGGTTCCCAATATGCCTGGCAGCTTGTGCAGTTGGACGCTCCGCTGATTCTACCGGCTATGCCGCCCGCGGCACCGGCCGCGCATGCCGCGAAGGTGTTGACGGTACGGACCTGCTGGAACTTCTGGTCTTTGGCGCTGAAATACTTCACGCCGCCTGTGGCCATCGCGGCCTCGGAATTTCCGCCTCCGACGACGCCGCCCGCGGCGGCGGTTGCGGAATTGTTATCTGTACAGGTAACGCGGGAGCCGGTGACCAGGATATCCCGGAATTCGTTCCCCGCCCCGGCGCAGCCCACCAGGGCTCCGGCGGGCTTCGCGGCGGTTACCTCGGCGTCAACCAAATGCACGCCGGTGAACTTGACGGGGTTCGCCGTGGAGGAGTTCGGGGTTTTGGCGAACAGCCCGGCGCCGGATTTTCCCTGGGCGCTGTCGTTTGTTACCAGCAGATTTGTAATCTCGTTCCGGCGGTTTTTGCCGTCCTCGACGGTCCAGCCGCCGTCGAAGGAGCGGAGCTCCTCGTTGTCAATGGGACGGAACGCATAGAGACCATAAGGCTCGCCGGGCTGTTTTCCGTGGCACTCAATGTCCTTGAGCAGCATGGCGGAGGTCTTGCCGGCGGCGGCGGAGGTCTTGTTATCCAAATTTTGGAGATGGCGCAGGTTCTCCAGGCGGGCGGTGTCCCCGCCGCTGCGCTCGGCAAACAGGCTGTTGCCCGTGTCGGAGCCGGAAGCGGAGGTGGACCGGCGGCCGGGGGCAAACAGCTCAATCTCGGCGGTGACGGTGAAGTCCTTGCCGCACACAGGGACGGAATCGAGGGCGGTGAACAGCTGCCAGAAATGCCGGCCGTTGTCCTGGGCCGGGTTTGTGTCCAGCTCATCCAGCACCCAGGTATAGACGACCTTGCCGCTGGCGATGGTTTCCTGCCGGAAGATGACGCGCTCATTGTAAGGAGAGGTGATGATGGGGTAATAAGGGGACGAGGCGTCGGAACTGCCGCCGGAGCTGCTGTACAGCGTAATGGGGTCCTGATCAGGATAGCTCAGGGTGACGGTCCGGTGGGTATTGGTGTTTAGCTTGGCCTCGTCATAGCCGCCCATCAGCTTTCGGGCGGCTTCCGGGATACTGAATGTGACCTTCACCGTAAGCCGGTCCGCGTTTTCAACCTCAACCATGACCTCCGGCGCGGGAAGGGGGGTGTAGTTCTCCCGTTCCGCCTGCTCACCGCCGTAATAGCCCAGCATGGGACCCACATCGCCGGGACGCATCCGGTCATCCCTGGATTTTTTACTCCAGAGGGTAAGGAAGTCGATGGGGTCGGACAGGCCCATATAGAGGATGTCTTTTTCCGCGTAAAACACGTCGGTGACAGCCCCGCTGGCGGGGTTGTAGAAGATATAGAAGTCCCCATTCAGAAGAGCGGGGTCAATGGCTCCGGCGGTCAGCAGTCCCTTTTCGGCAGCGTCGCTCTTGGAGATGTGGATGGGCTGGGCCGGGGTTCCACCCTCGGCCAGAGGCGCCACGCCCAAAACGCCGTCCAACTGGCCGCCGCTGTTGAGCAGCACGGCCCGGTTTTCTGCGGCCATGTAGATTTCCCGGGCGGCGTTGTCCAGCTCAGTAATTTTGAGATAGTCCCGGTAGTAGGCCGCCGCCACAGCGGAGAGGCTCAGCAGAATCACCAGGATTGCCACCACGGCCAAAGTCTCCACCAGAGAGAAGCCGTGGTTTCTTTGTTTTTTCACACGTTTGGTCATGGCCATACCTCAATGCACTGCGCCTGACGGCGGAAACTTTAATATATATCCGATTCGGATATTGAAAGCATTTTATCATATCCGATTCGGATATACAATCACTTTGTTGGAGAAACTGAAAAGATTTACTGGAAACGGTTTTGAGAGGAGGGCGCTTATGGAGCTTGATTACCAGGCTATCGGCGTGCGCATCCGCCGCCTGCGGAAGGAACAGGGGCTGACCCAGCAGACGCTGGCGGAGATGTCCGGTCAGGAGCCGTCCAATATTTCTCATATCGAACGGGGCGCCACAAAGCTCAGCCTCCCCACCCTGGTCAGTGTGGCGAACGCCTTGGAGGTAACGGTAGACCAGCTCCTTTGCGACAGTCTTCCCGCCTCCCGCTCCGTCTTTGAGACGGAGGCGGCCCGCATCCTGTCGGACTGTTCCCACCTGGAGCTGAAGGTCATCACGGAGACGATCCGCACGCTGAAGGAGAATCTTCGGAGATTGAAGCTTGGCGAATGAGCTAGTCGGACTGGTGCTCCGGCCAGCAGCAAACCCCCACGTCCAAAGAGATGTGTTCCCGGAGGTGGAAGTTGGCGTACCGGCAGAACCAGCAGCCGCTGCCGCAGGCGAGGCCCACCGTCCGCACCGTGAAGGCGGGGCAGCGCTGGGCCGGCCAGACGTTATAGCCAGTCATGGGCTTGCGGAGGGTTCGGCCCTTTGCCGCCTCTCCCAGGCGTTGGGCGTGAGACCTTATTTTCATTTGTGGTCTGCCTTTCTTCGGTCATAAAGGATGCGGCAGAAGCTTCGGATTATGGAAAGGACTGCCCTGAAAAAAGCTGCGCGCGGTTCCTCATTTTGGGTTTTGCCCCTGATTCGGCTTGACAAATTTGGAGAGGGCATGTTATGGTCAGTATAGCAAGAAAACGCGCGCGTTTGCTACTTTGCGTAAATTTTGTTTGATTTTGCGCGGAATTTGCGCGGGGAGAAGAGGGTACTTTTATGATCAGACTGGCGCTTTGTGACGATGAGGCGGAGCAGAGGACGGCCATTGGCGGCTTGCTGCGGGAATATGTGGCGAACCGGTCGGCGCTGGCGGTGAAGCTGTCCGTTTTTTCATCCGGTCAGGACCTGCTGGATGCGGCGGAGGAGTGCGGCGGCTTTGATCTCTATGTGCTGGATATTGTGATGCCGGGGCTCAGCGGCATCGATTTGGGCGTGCGGCTGCGGGAGCTGTACAGCGACGGGGCCATCATCTACCTGACCATCTCTCCGGAGTACGCTGTGGATTCCTACGCGGCCCGGGCCTTTTATTATCTCATGAAGCCGCCGGAGCCGGACAAGCTCTTCCAAGTGCTGGATCAGGCTGCGTCGGACCTGGAGAAGCGGCGGGCCGCCTGCGTCGCCGTCCGGACAAGGGGTGGGCTGGAGCGGCTGCGCCTGGACGAGATTATTTATGCCGAGCTGGTGGGCCGGGCGGTGCGTTACCACCTGGTAAACGGAACCAGCCTGGACAGCGTGACGGTGCGCAGTCCCTTTCAGGAGGAGACGTCGGCCCTCCTGGCAGACCCGAGATTTTTCCTCTGCGGGGCCAGCTTTGCGGTGAACCTGTTTTACGTCACCGCCGTGGAGAAGGGTTTTCTCCGTATGGACGGCGGAGCCCGGGTCCCTTTGGCCCGGGGGCTGGCCGCCCGAGCCAAGCGGCGTTGGAGCGATTTCTGGCTCAACGCCTCGGGAGGTGAGGGGCTGTGACGGCTTTGCGGGATATTTCCCAGATCTGGTCGATGGCGCATGTCCTGGTTGTGTTCCTTTTGCTGTTTGAGTCGCGCCGCCCTTGGCGGGCCACGGTTGCGATCTGCGTGTCCGGCGCGGTCGTGATGAGCGTGGTGACGCTTGTGGCGGCGGCTGTCCTGGGGCTGTCTCCCTTTGCGCTCATCTTTTTCACCTGTTCACTGCCCAGCATGGCCCTGTTTTTCTGGATTTCCAAGTACCGGAATGGGAGGTTCTTCTTCCTCTTTTGCCTGTCGGATACCATGTGCATTTGGCTGATCCAGGTGACGAGCTTGCTGGACCGGCTGGTGGGAGGCGAGTATGCGGTGATGTTTTTGGGCCGCCTGATCCTCTTCCCCCTGGCGGAGTGGTTTATCTGGAAACAGCTGCGCCGCCCCTATCAGGAACTTCAGCGGAAGCTGGAACGGGGCTGGTGGCTGTTTTCCCTCATTGGACTGCTTTACTATCTGATGCTCGTCATGGTGTCCATTCCCGTGGATGATCCGATGCCCGGCTGGAGGGGCATTCTGCTTTTGCTGCTGGTGCTGGCGCTGATGCCCCTGACCTACATTTCCATTCTCCACTCCCTCTGGCGGCAGATGCGGATGTATGAGAACGTCCGGCTGATGGAGATCCAGCGGCAGGATTACGACGCCCTGTGCCAGAAGATCGAGGTGGGGCGCATCTACCGTCACGACATGCGGCATCACCTGGCCGCCGTGGAGAGCATGCTCCAGCAGGAGGACAGCGGAGGGGCCCTGCAATACATCCGTGCGCTCAGCGGCGGGCTGGAGGAGCTGGCCGAACCCGTCCGCTGCGCCAACCCCGCCGTCAACGCGGTGCTGACGGCCTGCATCGTCCAGGCCGCCAACGTGGGCTGTACTGTGGAGACAAGGCTCCGGGTGCCGGAGCAGCTGCCCTTCGAGGAGACCGATCTCTGCGTCATCCTGGCCAATGCCCTGGAAAACGCCATCCACGCTTGTCAAGAGCTGCCGGAGGACCGGCGGCGGATTTACCTGTCCGTGGAGCTGACGGAGAACCGGAGGCTGTTGATTTTGGTGGAGAATCCCTGCCTCCAGCCGGTGCCCTTCGGGCCGGAGGGCCTGCCGGACGTGCCCCACCGGGAGGGCCATGGCCTTGGCCTCCAAAGCGTGAAGCGGGTGACGGAGAAGTACGGCGGCCTTTTCCGGTGTCAGTGGGAGGAAGGGCGCTTTTTGTTCCGGACGGTGCTGATGCCGCCCGCCGGACCGGCGGAGCCCAAGGAAACCCGTGGCCCAAGGTGGGCGGCTTTGGTGGTTTTGGCCGCGCTGGCGTTCCTGCTTGTGATGAACGTCCTTCCGGCATTGGCGGACACATTGGAGGAGCTTCCGCTGGTGGGCGGACTGTTTCTGGCCCTGGACTGGCGGACCTATGCCGCGATGCTCGGGGCGCTGGTCCTGGGAGCTAACTGACGGTTTGACTAAAATTCCCGGTTTTTTTTGGTGCTTTTGCAATGGACTTTTTGCCGGGATGGGTGTACAATCAGCTTGTTTGAAACTTGAACGAAGGGAGCAACCACTATGCTGAGTGAAAAAGTCGCCGCCCTGCTGAACGAGCAGGTCAACAAGGAGTTCTACTCCGCCTATCTGTACCTGGACTTCTCCAACTACTTCGAGTCCCGGGGATTGGACGGTTTCGCCAACTGGTATAAAATCCAGGCCCAGGAGGAGCGGGACCACGCCATGCTGTTCTACCAGTACCTTCACAACAACAACGCCAAAGTTACCCTGGGGGCCATTGCCCAGCCGGACAAGGTGCTGGACAGCGATATGACCGTGTTGAAGGCGGGGCTGGAGCACGAGCTCTATGTCACCGGCCTCATCAACACGATCTACGCCGCCGCCTACGAGGAGAAGGATTTCCGCACCATGCAGTTTTTGGACTGGTTTGTCAAGGAGCAGGGCGAGGAAGAGGACAACGCGAACGACCTGATCTCCAAAATGGAGCTCTTCGGCTCCGATCCCAAGAGCCTGTACATGCTTAACAGCGAGCTGGCTGGCCGCGCCTACAGCGCGCCGTCCCTGGTTCTGTAAGCCCTGGTTAAAACAAAAGCAACGGGGCCCGGAGGAATTAGCTGGGAGTCGGTAAGAGCGTGGACCTGACAACGACAATCGGATCCTATCACCAAATAGAACAGGGGACCATCTGGTCCCCTGTTCTTCTTTACAGACTATCAAACAAATTCAATTTTCCTCTGGCCCTAGCCGTTCACGCCAGCGCCCAGGACTACAGACGGCCCCGGCGACCCGGAACGGCAAATCTACCTCCATCGAGCCGGTTGTCACGGCCGGAGCGAAATGCCTAACGTGGACGTGGGCAAGAACGCGGCCCTGATCTCGCCCATGTTTGGAAGCCCCACCGCCTACACTCTGAACACCGGCAACCCACTGACCCCCATTCTGGCCCCCGGCTATATGCTGGGTGAGGGCACTGTTATTTCCGGCGGAACCGGCGGCGGTTCCACAATTGACTTGCCTGGAATCAAAACGCAAGGTCAGACAGTGAATCAAGTCGATTTTAGGTGATTCATAATGTTGAAATGTTCTTCCGTTCTCTTGGCTCTCTTCTCTCCAGCCCTCCGCGTTGTGTATTTCCTCTTAAAAAAGTTTGAAAAGCGATTCATTCATTGAAACAACGGCTTGAAAATTATCTCCAGGTCCTCCTCACTGGTAGGCAGCACCTCCAGCGTCCGCCGCCCGATGGCCTCCAGCGTGGTCTGCTCCTTTTAACGGAGCCGCTGGTAGACAACGCCTTCCATGGACCAGGGGCCGGTCTCCGTCAGGTATTCCGTCCGGAGGAAAACACACTGGGTATACTGCTCCTTGGACAGCCCCAGACGGTGAATGCGGTCCTTGGACTGGAGCAGATGGACCAGATTGTAGCTGTACTCAAAATAGACGGCGTCGTGACAGACGCCGCGCAGGGACACGGACCTCCAGCTGCTCTTTGGTGGTCCGGCAGAAGAAGGGCTGGAGCCGGTTGTTGACCGTCTCCACCTCCGCCGGGGCCGTGGAGGTTTAGGACCCGCGGCTCTTCCCGTCCGGCGAAGCGCTGGACAAACTCCTCCATCCAGGAGCCGAAGGCGTTCTTGGGGCAGACCACCACCAGCCGCCTGATGAGCTCCCGGCTTTTCAGGCAGGCGTAGACCCCCAGCACGGAGGCGGTCTTACCGGAGCCAGGGACGGAGAACTTGGCGGCGCGTTTCATGGCGCAAAGGAAAAAGGAGTTTCACATCTGCCGCTCCCGCGGGGGCCGGACCATGGCGGTGTTTACGATGGATTGGTATTCCCGGAAGCGGGGGAGGAGCTTTTCTTCCCGGTTTTTGATCTCCACGCCCAGACGGAACCGCTGTTGCAGATAGCTGCCCCGGTCCTGGATATAGTCCGCCGGGGCGTGCGTGGAATATGGCTTCCATTGTGCCGTCATCCCGCCATTTGGCAAATCGGGCATACACAGACTGCCAGGGGCCATACGCCTCCGACAATTCCCGCCACCGCGCCCCGCCGCGCGCAATCCAGAGCATCCCGTCGAGCGTCTTTCGGTCATCTTTCCGGGGGACGATCCCGCTTCCCCGCCTTTTCCGGCGGAGGCGCTGCCTTCACCCGTTCCCTTTGTCCTTTTGTCATTTCATATCGTTTCATATCTCTATTTTCGTACTTTCCTGCTTTTTGCGCGATATTTATTTTTCAAACAAGGCCTAGAACAAATATGTTTGAACTGTGGGAAGAAGTTCCAGCCGGAATGAGGACCGGGGAGCCAGTGCGAATTCCATTGCGGAGCATGCCGAATAAAGTGGTGGAAGGAGTACCGCAAAGGGCATCCTTCGAAGGAATGTGTGTTTTGCGAAAACGGATTTTTCAAACTTGAAAAGTGTGTATTGAAAAAAGAGAAACCAGCGGATATAATGGGAAGGGTCAGCCGCTATAGTATAGAGGGAGAGCCCTTTCGCAGCTATAAATAAAGAGACACGGCGTTGTTTGAGACGGCGCCAAAAGTTGACGAGGAGGTACGGTTTGATGACATTAGAGGATTTACTGCGCTATAAAGATATTGTAATCCAATGCCATGACGACCCGGACGCGGACGCTATCGCCAGCGGCTACGCGTTGCTGAAATATCTGGAGAGCAAGGGGAAGTCCCCCCGGCTGGTATACAGTGGCGGTCGGAAAGTCACGAAAAACAATCTGCTGCTGATGATTGAGAAGCTGAGTATCCCCCTGGAATATGTGCGGAGGACAGACGATGAGGCGGAGCTTTTGATTACGGTGGACTGCCGAGCCGGACAGCGCAATGTTTCCGTACTGCCTCACCAAACTCTCGCGGTCATTGACCACCACGAGCTTGACATGGGAGAGGTCCTGCCGGAACTGCGGGAGGTGCGGACAGACTGCAGCGCCTGCGTCACCGTAATATGGATCATGCTGAAAAAGGCCGGCTTCCCCATTGAGGACCGCCTGCTGTCCACCGCGTTGTATTACGGCCTGTACATGGATACCCAGAAGTTCAAGGGCACCGAGAAGCTGGACCGGGAAATGCTGGACGCCCTGCGGTTCGATTGGGATATCGTTCTCCTGCTCCAGAGCGCGGACTTGGCCCTGGATGATTTCCGAACCGCGGGCAGCGCTTTTATGAATCTGCGCTACCATCCGGACTATCATTTCGCCCTGGCCCCGGTAAATACCTCCGAGCCCTACATGCTGGGCATCGTCAGCGATATGATGATGGACGTCCATGAGCTTTCCGTGTGCGTCGCCTATTGCCTGCTGGAAAGAGAACGGTGCGTCAAGGTTTCCGTGCGCTGCTGCAGACGCAGAGACCGTGCGGATGAGTTGGTGCACTGGCTTGTCCGGGACATGGGGGACGACGGCGGCGGCGACCGGACCAAGGCCGCGGGACGGCTGCCGCTGGCGCTGCTGGAAAAGAACTGCCCGGACGGCAATCTGCTCTATACCGCCGGGGAGTTGATTTTCCAGCGGCTGACCGATTATTTCCGCACTCCCCTCAGGCGTCTTTCCCCCAGGGCGGAGAAGTATGAGCCCGCGCGGGCGGAGGAGTTCTGCAAAGAGAAGGCGGAGCTTTACCACAAGAAAAAGACGCTTGCCGGTTATGTGCGGACCATGGACATGTTCCCGGAAGGGACGGAGATTCTTCTCCGCACGCCGGAGGGAGACATCATCAAGAAAGTCACCCCCGAGCTCTACATTCTGATCGACGCGGAGCACGAGGTCTCTCACATCACGGAAGAGGACCTGCGGAGAGATTACGAGCTGACGGACGATGAATTTCCCATGGACGGAGAGTGGCTGTGGCAGCCGAAGGCGTACCACGCCGGCAAAAAAGAGGCGATTCTGCTGGCTCCCTGCGCCAAAAAGTGCATCGCCAAGGATACCCCTCGAATCTGGGCCGCTCAGCTGAACTGCCGGCTGGAGGTCTTTGTGTGGGGAGACTGGCGTTTGGGCGAAATTGGGGACTGGCTAGTCTGCCAGGAGAATGACCATCAGAACGCGTACATCATCCCGAAGTCGGCCTTTGAGCAGTCCTACGAGCGGGTGGAATGATTCGGCGGCAAAGGTCCGTTCTGTTTTTAGAACGGACCTTTGCTTTTTCCTTAGAGCGGTTCCCGGGACAGCGGGGAACACGTCTCTTTGCCACAAATGCCATTAGGGCTTGTTTGAAAATTGTCAGCACGCCCAAACAACGGGCCTTTTTCTGCCATATATCGTTAAATTTTCTTGCCATCCGTCAGGACGCCCGCGAAAATTTGCCTTGTCCGGCAAAAAAATTCCTCGCTGTTGGGCATATCGCCAATTATCACACAAGCCCTAGAGTGCGTTCGTCTTTGGAGCGCATTTTCCGCTTTAAATATTTGCGGCAAAATACCTCGGACAGATCGTATATGGGCTGATAAAAGCGGATGTAAGAAGTATTATAAGATTTCCGTCTCTTCCGCTGAGGCTATGGTCAAAATTTCTCACTTCCACACGCTACTCAAACGCTTATGAATACAGGTTCTTAATGGAGCATGAACCGTACATTTAGCAGTCCGTCTCCTCCTTGGAATCCTCCTTGTATTTTTCAGGAAAATGTCGTATGATAAGAAAAGAGAATTCGGAAACCTGGCGGCCCGCTTTTCCAGCGGGTAACGACACATAAAGGAGGCTATCTTATGGAAGAAAAGAAAATGCTTACGGTCACCGTGGACGGCACGGAGTACGCCTACCCCCACGGAACGCCCTACCGCGCCATCGCGGCGGATTTCCAGGATCGGTTTCCCTGCGACATTCTGCTGGTTAACCGGGACGGAAAGCTCTGCGAGCTCCACAAGGTTCTGGACCGGGACTGCTCGCTGAGAATGGTTACCGCCCAGGACAAGCCCGGAATTCAGACCTATGAGCGCAGCGCGGTCTTTCTGATGCTGAAAGCCTTTTACGATGTGGCGGGCCGGGAAAACGTGGAGCGCATTTCCGTGGAATACTCCCTCAGCAGCGCCCTGTTCATCCTGGCTCAGGGCTCATTCACCCTGAATCAGGCCCTGCTGGAAAAGGTGGAGGCGCGGATGCGGGAGCTGTCCGGCCTGGCCCTGCCCATTGAGAAGAAAACCCTCAACACGGACGATGCCATCGACCTCTTCCGGGAGGCCCGGCTGGTCCACAAGGCCCAGCTCCTCAGCTTCCGGATCAACTCCCATGTTAATGTCTACTCCCTGGACGGCTTTGTGGACTATTTTTACGGCTACATGACCCCGGACACCGGCTATATCCGGTGCTTTGGGTTGGAGCTCTTTGAAAACGGCTTTGTCCTCCGCCTGCCCACCCAGAAGGACCCCAACCGTTTGGGGGACTTCAAGCCCTCCCACAAGGTCTTTCGGGAGCTCTATCAGTCTACCCTCCGCTCCGAGGCCCTGAACGCTTCCAATGTGGCGGAACTGAACACCACCATTTCCCAAGGAGAGGCCACGCCGCTGATTCTGGCCCACGAGGCCATGATGGAGAAGAAAATCGGCGACATCGCCGCGGAAATCGCCTCCCGGAAGGAAGTCCGCTTTGTTATGATCGCCGGACCCTCCTCCTCCGGCAAGACTACCTTCTCCCACCGGCTGTCCACCCAGCTCCGGGCCTGCGGCCTGCGGCCCTACCCCATCGCCACCGACAACTACTTTGTCAACCGGGACAAAACCCCCCGTGATGAAAACGGCAACTACGATTTCGAGGGCCTTGGGGCCATGGACGTGGAGCAGTTCAACGAGGACTGCATGCGCCTTTTAAAGGGCGATACCGTGGAGCTTCCCACCTACAACTTCAAGAAGGGCGCCCGGGAGTACAACGGTAATTTCCTGACCCTGCGGGAGGGGGACGTGTTGGTCATCGAGGGTATTCACTGCCTCAACGACGAGTTTACCCGTTCCCTGCCCAAGGAGAGCAAATATAAAATCTATATCAGCTGCCTGACCACCTTGAACATCGACGACCACAACCGCATCCCCACCACCGACGCCCGGCTCCTGCGGCGCATTGAGCGGGACGCCCGAACCCGGGGCTACAGCGCCCAGGCCACCATCAAGATGTGGCCCTCCGTCCGGCGGGGGGAGGAAAACAACATCTTCCCCTTCCAGGACAGCGCGGACATGATTTTCAACTCCGCCCTGATTTACGAGACAGCCCTGTTGAAGCCCTATGTGCAGCCGTTGCTGTTCGGCGTTCCCAGGGATAGTGAGGAGTATATCGAGGCCAAGCGGCTGCTGAAATTCCTGAACTATTTCCTGCCTATTCCGGCAGACAACATTCCCAAGACCTCCCTGATGCGGGAATTCATTGGCGGAGGCTGCTATCACGCCTGACAAAGGCACCCGTTACCTGGTGCTGCTGAATCAGCGAGAACAAGAAACCGCCCGGCATGCTTTCACATGCCGGGCGGTTTTTCATTCCCATAGAATCGCTTAGAAGCACTTGCGGTAAATGGCTTCCTCGCTCTCCAGGTCGAAGGGATAGTAGGCGTTGGTCATGAGGCGCTGCTGGTTGGCCTCCACGCTCTGGGGGAACTTCTTGAAGTCCTCCTCGGTGAAGCCGCAGTCGCGGAGGGGCCGCAGGGGCAGGATGCGCTGGAGCAGGGCGTTCATCTCGGGGATGGCGTTCTTGGCCTCGCAGCCCAGAATCCGGGCCACCAGCTCCTTGAAGCGCATGATTTCGCCGTCGGGGTTCTTCTCATCATAGTAGTCCATGATCGCCCCGAAGAGCATATAGTTGCTCTCACCGTGGGCCACGTGATAGGTGCCGCCCAGGGGGAAGCTCATGCCGTGGACAGGGCCGCAGCCCGCCTTCAAGAAGGCGATGCCGGCATAGAAGCTGGCGGTGACGAACTCGTCCAGGTACTCGAACCGGGCGTCCTGGCCCTTCTCGTCGATGAGCTTGAAGCCCTTGAGAATCATGTCCATGGCCTTCTCGCTGAAGAGCTCGGAGGTCTGTGTCTTGCGGTGGGGGCTGAGGAAGGACTCGGTGGCGTGGACCAGGGCGTCAATGGCGGAGCAGGCGAAGGGCTTGTAAGGAAGGGTCTTGATGAGGTCGGGAATCAGGCAGACCTTGTTGGGGATGATGTCGTCGGACACCAGACCCAGCTTGGTTTCGCCGCCGGTGAGGACCCCGTCTTTTTCGTCCTTGACAATGGCCACGGAGATATTGGTGCACTCGGAGCCGGTGCCGCAGGTGGTGGGGATAGCAATGACGTCCTTTTCATGCTGGACGGGGAAGCGCTTGAAATACAGGTTGTGCACGGTGTCGGGGCGCTTGCAGCCCAGCAGCTTGCAAAGGTCCATGATGGCGCCGCCGCCCACGGCGATGACCCGGTCGTAGCTCTCATAGGGGATGGCGTCGTACATGGTCTGGATCATGGCCTCGCTGGGCTCGCCGGCGCCGAACTTCTCCTGGAACACATACTGGCACTTGAGGTTCAGGTCCTTCATGAAGGGTGTGTAGATGAACTCGTTGGTCAGCACCACGTCCCGCTCGTTCAGCTTGAATTCCTCCGCCATGGCGGCGAAGGTGTCGAACTTGTACACGGTGGGAGCAAAGATGATTTCACGCTTGTCGGCCATCAGAGCGGCGGAAAAAGCGTCCATTTTCTGAGCCATAATGAATCAGTCTCCTTTTTAATTTTTAGAACGGCATTTGCGGAGGACGGGCGGGCCAGGGGACCCGTCCCTACAGGCTGCGTTGTACGATAGGCGTACCGTAGGGGCCGCCGCCTTCGGCGGCCCGTCTTTCGATACCCGCCAATTTTGTAGGGTTGCCTAAAATTACTTCCGGGCAATCGCCTTTTTCACGGCCTCGACGATGTTGGCCGCGCGGAGGCCGTAGGTGTCCATCAGGAAGCTCTGGGGGCCCACCTGGCCGAACTCGTCCTGCACGCCCACGAACTCCTGCACGGTGGGGCAGTTCTTCGCCAGGCAGTTGGCGACCACGGACCCCAGGCCGCAGCAGGTGTTGTGGTTCTCGGCGGTGATAATGGCCCCGGTCTCCTTGGCGGCCTTGATGACCAGCTCCTCGTCCAGGGGCTTCCAGGTGAACATGTCGATCACCCGGACGCTGATCCCCTCGGCCTGGAGGGCCTCGTAGGCTTTCAGGCTCTCGTCCACCATGATGCCGGAGGTGATGATCGTCGCTTTGTCGCCGGCGCTTTCGTGGAGCACCACGCCCTTGCCGATTTCAAACTCAGAGCCCTCGTCATAGACCCGAATCACGTCCTTGCGGACGAAGCGGGTGAAGCTCACGCCCTCGACATTCACCAATCCCTTGGTGACGCTGGCCAGCTGGTCGTAGTCGGCGGGGTCGATCACCGTGGCGGTGGGGATGCTCAGGTACATGGCCGCATCCTCCAGGGGCATGTGGGTGCCGCCGTTGAAGGCCGCCGTCACGCCCGCGTCGGAGCCCAACACCCGGACGCTTAAGCCCGCGTAGGCGGCGCTCATGTAAATCTGGTCATAGCACCGGCGGGAGGAGAAGGTGCCAAACGAATGGAAGAAAACCTTCTTCCCCGTGGCGGCCAGGCCCGCGGCCACACCGGCGGCGTTGCCCTCGGCGATGCCCGCCTCAAAGGCCCGGTCGGGATAGTTCTTGACCAGCTGCTTCGTATTGATGCAGCCCATCAGGTCGCAGTCTACGTAGACAATGCTCTTGTCCTCGGCCATCAGCTCGTTCAGGGTCAGAGCCAGGCCGTCCCGGCAGGCACGGGAGTCCTTTTCATGCTTGCCAATCAGTTTCACATTCATTTCTCTCACCCTCCTTTAAGCGTTCTTCGCGGCTTCCAGCTCTTTTTCGGAAGCGGCAATGGCCTCCAGCCACTGCTCCTCCTTGGGCTGGGAGGAATGGTCGTGCTTGGGCTCGGCAAAGGTCGCGCCCTTGCCCTTGCAGGTAGTTAGCACGATGCAGGAGGGCACGCCCTTGGTTTCCTTGGCTTTCTGGATGGCCTCGTAGATGGCCGTCACATCATGTCCGTCGATCTCCTGGGTGTGGAGGCCGAAGCCCGCCACCTTTTTCGCCATGTCGCCATGGGCCAGGATGTCGTCCGTAGAGCCGTCCAGCTGGTAGCCGTTGTTGTCGATGAAGTAGATAATATTATCCAATTTGTGGGCATAGGCAAAGTGGAAGCCCTCCCAGACCTGGCCCTCGTCGGCCTCGCCGTCGCCGATGACACAGTAGACGTAGCTGTCCCGGCCGTCGATTTTATTGCCAAGAGCCGCGCCGGTGGCGGTGGAGACGCCCTGGCCCAGGGAGCCGGTGGTCAGGTCCACGCCGGGGGTGAGCTTGCGGTCCGTGTGGCTGGGGAATTTGGTGCCGGGCTGATTCAGGGTGTAGGCGTCCTCCATGGGATAGAAGCCCATCAGGCCGAAGGTGGCGTAGGCCACGGGGCCCGCGTGGCCCTTGGACAGGACCAGCCAGTCCCGGTCCTCCCAGCGGGGATTCTTCGGATCGTACTTCATAACCTCCCCGTATAAAACCGCCATCAGGTCCGCCAGGTCCATGGACCCGCCCACGTGGCCGAACCCACGGCTGTGGATCACCTTCAGCGTCTCCAGCCGGATTTCAGCCGCTAGGACTTTCAGCTTTTTCTCGTTCATGGGTGTCGCTTCCTTTCCTGTTTGTTGTAGTCATGCTGTGGAGCTTATCCTCGTGGGTTATTTTACTCCACCTGCGCCGTTCCCGTCAATGACAATTATATTTTTAACAAACTTTCTGCGTGCAATTTTCCTCGAATTTGCGTGCATTTTCATAATTCTGGAAGGCCGGGCGCATCCGTCCCGGCCTTCCCGCAAAAACCCTTATTCGTACTGGGTTCCGGAGCCCTCGACCATGGCGTCATAGGCCCGTTTCACCTTGTCGTAGTTCTTGTCCCGGTCCAGAACCACGCCCCGGCCCACACCGTCTACGATGCGGCCCACGCCGATGGCGGCCAGCTTCTCATCGGTCTCCGCCAGCAGGGCGGGAGCAGAACCGGGCTCGGTGGAGCGACCGTCGAAGATGATGTGGAGATACACCCGGTCCAGCCCATTGTCCCGAGCCATCTCGCAGATGTTCAGGGGATAGTCGATGCAGCCGTGAGAGGACTTGTAGGTCAGGTAGGCCAGCAAATGCAAAGAGGTGCCATTTTTCTTGGCGTGCTCAATGGCCTGGAGGAAGATGGGATTCTGCTTGAAGCTGCCGTCCTTCACGGCGGCGTCCAGCCGGACGTCATCCTGCATCACGCAGCGGCCCGCGCCCAGGTTGGAGTGGCCCGCCTCGGAGTTGCCGGCCTTGCCCGCGCCCAGGCCCACGAACTCGCCGGAGGCATGGAGCTTAGACCAGGACTGATCGGCCAGCAGGGAGTCCCAGTAGGGGGTGTCGGCCACATGGATGGCGTCGCCGTCGTCTCCGGTGCCCAGGCCCCAGCCGTCGCAGATGATGAGGAGCATCTTCCGGCCCGCGCCCCAGGTTTTGCCCTCGCAGAGGGGCTTGCCGTCCATCTCGGCGGGCTGGGGGATGCCCAGGACATTCAGCACCGTGGGAGACACGTCGCCCAGGGAGCCGTCCCGCAGGGCGATGGGGCTCTTGTCGGCGGGGTCAATCATGATGAAGGGCACCAGATTGGTGGTGTGGGCCCCGTCGGGCTTCCCGGCGGCGGTGTAGAGCTTTTCGATGTTTCCGTGGTCGGCGGTAATGGCCACCACGTAGCCCTTGCCCAGGGCGTCGCTGACCACTTTATCCAGGTACTGGCTCACATAGCCGCAGGCCTTGATTTTCGCCTCGGTGTTCTGGGTGTGTCCGATGACATCTCCGTTGGCGAAGTTGGTCACCACGAAGTCGTATTTGCCCAGGGCGTCCATCACGGTGTCCGCCACCTTGGGCAGGGACAGCTCCGGCTGCTGGTCGAAGTCGATGCCCTTGGGAGAGGGGACGCACACGTCGTCCTCCCCGGGGAAGGGGTTGTTTTCGCCGCCGTTGAAGAAGAAAGTCACGTGGGCAAACTTCTCGCTCTCGGCGCAGTGGAACTGGGTCTTTCCCGCCTCGCTGAGAACTTGGGCCAGGGGCTTCACCACCTTGGCGGGGGCAAAGGCGATGGGCAGGTCCTTGAACTTGTCGTGGTACATGGTCATGATCACGAAGTCCAGGTCCCGAAGCATCCGGCGATCTACCTTGTCAAAGTCGGGCTCGGTGAACATCTCGGTGAGCTCGATCTCCCGCTCGCCCCGGCGGCAGCAGAAGATGGCCGCGTCGCCGTCTCCGATTTTGCCCACCGGCTTGCCGTCCTCCACCAGGACCATGGGCTCCAGATGATAGTCGTCCTGGCCCAGCTCGTATGCTTTCTTGACGGCCTCAGCCAGCTGAGCGCCGCCGCGTTTCATGTCTGCCATATGAAAAACCTCCTATAGTCAATTAGCCAATCAAATCCTTATTGTCCGTCGTTGGGGGCGATGAGCTTATCCACGGCCACCTTGCCCCCCTCGGGGAAGATGTCCAGCAGCTGGGGGAAGGTGTAGATTTTGCCGTCGGGCATGTTCTCCTCCGTCAGCTTCAAGGGCTTGCTCCGGTCGTACTGCACGGCCACCGTCATGCCGAAGTCCACGGCCTTGGCTCCCACGATGTCCCGGTTCAGGTTGTCGCCCACGTAGCAGCAGTTCTCCGGCTGGGCTCCCGCTTCCTCCATGGCGTAGTAGTAGATGGCGGGGCCGGGCTTGCGGATATAGGTAATGGAGGACTGCTGAACGGTCTTGAAGTAGGGCCGGAGGCCGTCGGCGTCCAGCCACTCGTCCACCTCCCGCTTGCCAACCAGATCGCTGATGATGCCCATGGTATAACCCCGGGCGCAGAGCTCCTTGACGGTGTCCGCGCCGCCCTCCACCACCGTGCGGCGGCCCTTGGTCTGGCGGTACTGGTAGGTCAGCTCGGCGGCGTTTTTCAAGATGCGCTCCCGGTCCATGTCATAGGCCAGCCACCGGGTCCACAGGACCTCCTCCGGCGCCTCACACATGAATTTCAGGGCCCAGTCCCGGTACTTGTCGTACCGCTTGTCGATGACATCGCTGAACCACTGGTTGGGGTTGTCGGTTTCCACGCCGCAGAGCTCGGCAATCTTGGCCCGGGCGGCGGAGAGATAGGCGGGGTCCTCGTCGATGACCCGGAAGGTGCCTCCCAGGTCCAGGAAGATGTAACGGATATCGGTATTCATGCCCTATCGGCCTCCTTGTCAATGTATTTCTCTCAAACGCGGGATTGTCCGGGTTTCCCCGGACGTATCCCCATTCACGTTAACGCAGGGGAGGAAGCAGGTTCAAAATCTCCCGGAAATCCTCTATCACAGCGTCGGGCCGGTTCTCCTCGGTGTACTCCACCGGATGCTTCTTCTCCGGAGAGGAGAAGATGATGTTGCAGCCCACACCGGCCTTTTTCGCGCCGGGGATGTCCCGCTTGATGTTGTCCGCCACGGACACGCACTCGCTCAGCTCCACGCCCATCTCCTTGGCCGCCAGCTGATAGATCTCAAAGCAGGGCTTGCGCATATGGCAGACGGAGGAGAGGACCACGGAGTCGAAGTACCGGTCCAGGCCGTCCTCCTCCAGCCAGTCGGGGACCTCGTTCTCCCCGATGAGGTTGGAGATGATGCCCAGCTTATAGCCCCGCTCATGGAGGCCCTTGATAACCTCCACGCCGCCGTCCACCACGATCCGGCGCCCCTTGCACTGGCGGTACTGGAAGCTCAGCTCGTGGCAGACCTGCTTGACGCGGGTCTGATCGTAGTCCGGCAGCAGCCACTTGCGCCACAGCTCCTCGTCCCCGGACTCCTTGTTCTCCGCCAGAGCCCACTTGCGGTAAGGCTCGTAGCGCTCCTCAATCATCTGATAGAACTCCTCGTAGGGCACGGGGGCCCCGGCGATCTCCGCCATCTTCCGGCGGGCGTGCCTCATCCAGGGCTCCTCCAGCAGGGCGATGCGCAGGGTGCCTCCCAGGTCGAAAAAGACGGCCTTATAGCGCTTTGTCGTATCCATGGCGTTTCCCTCCTAATTGATTTAAGTACGGGCGGGGAAGATGTCCAGCAGCTGGCTCAGGGCGGTGATCACGTGGTCGGGAGTGAACTCCTTGCCGGTGGCGTGCTCCATGTTCAGGGTGTCCGGCTCATCAATGCGGATCATCATGCCGAAGCCCGCGGCCTGGGTGCCCTCCACGTCCCGGACCGGGTTGTCGCCCACATAGGCGCAGTTGGCCTCCGGGGTGCCGATGCAGCGGCAAGCCAGGTGGTAAATCTCCGGGTTCGGCTTGCGCAGGCGGACCTTGGAGGAGAGGATGGTGGTCTTGAAGCACTGGGCCACGCCGTCGGCGGCCATCCAGTCGGGGATTTCCGTCTCGGTGACGGTGTTGGCGATGATGCCCAGGGTGTAGCCCCGGGCGCAGAGCTCCTTGATGGTATCCACGGCGTCGGCCCGGGCCACCCGGCGGCCGTCGTGATCCCGCCACAGGCGGGTCAGCTTCGCCGCGTTGGCAAAGATCATATTGGCGTCATACTCCGGCAGCATGTACTGGGTCCACAGCTCGCCCTCAGAGGCGTCCAGCAGGGTCTCCTTGGACATCTTGCGGTACTTCTTCCAGCGCTCCTCCAGCTTGGCAAAGAGCTCGTCATGGGTCTCGGTGGTGTGGATAAGCTCCATCAGCCCGGCCTCGGCCCGGTCAATGAAGTCCCGCTCCTTCAGCACGATGCGCAGCGTGTTGCCAACGTCGAAGAAGATGGTTTTGATATCGGGGGTCATAAAAATTCCTCCATTCATGTTTTCAGACGTCGCGGGTCCCCGGAACCGTGTTCCAGGAGGCGGCCGGACCGTCTCCGGCCCAACCGTAAACGTTTGCGGCCTTTTCAGCCTTATTCTAAATGAAATACAGGTCCTTTGTCAATATGCCAAACGCCAAAGACTTTGATTGTTTTTCGTTTTTCTGCCCAAAGATGGGAAAAATACAGATTGTTATTGACATTGCCGCGAAAATCGGATATTCTTTTACTTGACAATCTGAACGGGCCAAGTTTTGGCTGGTTCCAAAAAATAAAGCGGAAACGTTTGCGGTTTCCAGCGGGGCGGAAAGGATGAAAAGCCATGAAAAGTGTAACTCTGAAGGACGTCGCCAAGGCGGCGGGCGTCTCCTACGCCACCGTTTCCCGCGCCCTCTCCGGCAGCCACCAGATTGGCAGCGATACCCGGGAACGCATCATCAAGCTCTGCGATGAGATGGGTTACACCACCAACTACGTGGCCCGCTCTATGGTGACCAAGCGCACGGGGCTCATCGGGCTGGTGGTTCCCTCCATTGACAACCAATTCATGTCGGAGCTGGCCTATTACGCCGAGATGAGCGCCAGGAATCACGGCTACAACATTATGCTCTGCAACTCCGGGCCGGACCTGAAACAGGAGAAAACCGTGGTGAAGCTCCTTCTCAGCCGCCAGGTAGACGGTATTCTCATCGTTCCCCAGAGCCCCAAGACCTATGAGAATATCCGGGCCTACACGGACCAGGTACCCACGGTCTTTCTCAGCGAAAACCTCCGGGACCAGCCCCAGAGCTATGTGGCCGTGGACAACAGCCGGGGAACCTACATCGGCACGAAGTATCTCTATGAGCTGGGCCACCGGGACATTCTCTATTTCGGCCGCCGCCACACCACCACCCACCAGTTCCGGGCGGAGGGCTATATCCGGGCCTGTCAGGAGCTGGGACTGACCCCCCGGTTCTTCAACAGCGAGTTTACCCGCTCCTCCATCAACAACGGCTACCAGCTCGCGAAAGAGCTCTTCGCCAAGCCCATCGACTACTCCGCCATCTTCGCCTCCACGGACTCCAACGCCCTGGGTGTTTTGAAGGCGGCGGATGACGCCCATATCAACATCCCCGGCCAGCTGAGCCTTATTGGCTTCGACAACATCTCCTCCACCGCCCTGCCCCGGATTGAGCTGACCACCATGGAACAGCCCAAGCGGGACATGGCTGTCCAGGCGGTGGATATGCTCCGGGACAAGATCGAAAACGGCACCCAGGGCTATGTCCATCAGATTCTGCTGCCCACGCTGATCAAGCGCAGCACCTGCCGGGACCTGTACGCGTCTTAGAGCCCGTATTCAATCTATAAAACACGGGAGCCTCCCGCCCCCGCGAGGAAAGAGGGATTGTTTTCTATGAACGGCTATCGCTATGACCCCCACACCCACACCGCCGAGACCAGCCGCTGCGGCCATCTGTACGCCGCCGATGTGGTGGACCGCTATGTCCGATGCGGCTTCACCGGCCTTGTGGTCACGGACCACCTCCATCCGGAGTACCTCTCCCGCATCGACACGGAGCATAACTGGGACAAGGTTATGGACCACTACCTGGGCGGCTACCACGCCTCCAAGCGCCGGGGTGACGAGGTGGGTCTGGACGTCATCCTGGGGGCGGAGCTCCGCTTCCCGGAGAATGACAACGACTACCTGGTTTACGGCATCGACGAGCAGTGGCTCCGCTCCAACCCTTATATCTGCTGCATGAGCGCCCAGGAATTCTTTGACAAGTACCACGGCCAGGTCCTCATCATCCACGCCCACCCCTTCCGCAAGGGCAGCGCCCCGGTTCAGGAGACCGCCGTCCACGGGGCAGAAATCATCAATGGAAACCCCCGGCATGAAAACAACAACGACAAAGCCCTGGAGCTCTGCCGCCGCCACCCCGAGTACTACCGCCTGGCCGGGTCCGACACCCACCGGGACGGGGACGAGGCCCGGACCGCCGTCCTCCTGCCGGAGCGGGTCCGCGATTCCTTCGCTTACAAGCGCATGATTGAAAGCCACAATTTCCACCTCTGGAGCCCGGCGTTCCAGGAGTTTGTCGAGGCCGACGAGGCCATTCGGAAGGAGGAAGCGAAATGAACCAGTTTGGATCCCTCATCATTGGTGAAATTGCTCAGGATACCAATGTAGACTATGACGGAACCACCGTCCAGGCCATCGGCGGCGCGGTGTACTACTCCGGCTTCGCCGCCGCCAACATGGGCCACAAAATCGCCGTCCTGCCCAAGGCGGACACCGCCCAGGTAGATTTGAAGGCCGCCTTCGCCGCCGCCCCCAACATTACGGTGTTCCCCCTCCACAGCACCCACTCCTTCGTCACCAAAAACGTCTACCACACCCCGGACCGGGAGCGCCGGACCTCCACCGTGGACAGCAAAATCGACCCTTACCGGCCCGAGGAGGTCCCGGAGGAAATTGACGCCAAGATCTGGCACCTGGCGGGCCTGGTGGGGGGTGACATCCCCAACGAGTTTCTGCCCTTCGCCGCGAAACGCGCTATGCTGGCCATTGACGTGCAGTGCATGCTCCGCTGGGAGGAGAACGGCGGCATGGTCTACCGGGACTGGGAGGCCAAGAAGGAACTGCTCCCCTATGTCCGCTTCCTGAAAACCGACGCCGCCGAGGCGGAAATCCTCACCGGCCTCACGGACCGGGTGGAGGCCGCCAAGGTCCTTTACGGCTGGGGCGCAAAAGAAATCCTCATCACCCACAACACGGAAGTGCTGGTCTACGACGGCAAGGAGGTTTACACCTGCCCCATCAAGGCCCGGAGCCTGGGGGGCCGCACGGGACGGGGGGACACCACCTTCGCCTGCTACATCAACGAGCGGCTGACCCAGGACATCCCCGCCGCCCTTCAAACCGCCACGGCGCTGGTCTCCCTGAAAATGGAGACCCCGGGCCCCTACATGGGCACCCGGGCGGACGTGGACGCGTACATCAAGGAATTTTATTGAGCCTGCGCATAGCAAGGGCCCCCGGTTTTTCGCCGGGGGCCCGCTTTTTTACACCAGCTTCTCAAAATAGAAAAACGTCTCGTCCTCCCCGTGCTTCCGCATACAGGCGGAGAGCATCTTATAGGACGCCTGATTCTCTTTGAAGCACTTGGCGAAAACCCTTCCCAGGTGGAGCTTGTAAAGCCCCCACTCCGCCGCCGCCGTAAAGGCCTCCACGCCGTAGCCGTTCCCGGCGTAGGCCTTGTCAATCCGGCAGCCCAGCTCCGCGCCGCCCCGGCAGTCGAAATTGTACAGCACCGCCTCGCCGATGAGCTTTCCCTCCAGCCGGACGGCGAAGTTCACCGCCAGGCGGTTATCAAAGTCCCGCCTGGCAACGTCAAAGAAGCTCCGCTCCTCCACCGGGCCCCCCAGGCCCGCCACGTCGTCATAGCCCCACCAGCGGTTCCGCTCCTGGTCCAGCACCAGGGCGTTGTAGGCGGGAATGTCCTTTTCCGTCAGGGCGGAGAGGGTCAGCCGGGCCGTCTCCACCTTGGGGATCTCTTTGATGTGGCGCATCAGCTCGTTCATAGGCTCGAAACGGTACTTAGGGGCCAGCTTCGCGGGACCGTACTGGAGCTTGGAGGTCCGCAGGCCCTTGTCCGCCGCGTCGTCCTCACGGTCAATCCACTGGCAGTTTCCGCCAAAGGCCAGGGCGAAGGCCTGGACAAAGGCGGGATACACGCCGGTATAGGAATACAGCGCCTTCTCAATGTGGATAATGAGGGTGTCCCCGCAGCGCTCCGCCAGGGCCAAGGCAATAAGCTTGTCCCCGTCGAACATCCCCCCGGCGGTGAACCAGGGCTTCCCCGCCAGCTTCAGCATTTTCTTCGCCAGCTTCAGCTCGTCCAGGGCCTTGGCGTTGTCCCCCTTGGGGAATTCCGCCTCATAGTCCCTCCAAAACCGCTCCACCGCCCCGGCGTTCTCCGCCGTCAGGGGGCGGACCTCCGCCTCGGGCCACTGGGCCCGGAATTTCTTGATGTGGTTCCGCTGGCCGGAGTAGCGCCGCCCGGTGAAATACTGGAGGTCTTCCCGGTAATACACGTAATCCCGCCAGGTGCGGATATCGCTGACCCGGACATAGGGATAGCGGCTCAGCAGCTGCCCCGCCTTGTGCTCCGGCACCATGGAGATCACCGGCAGCTGCCCCGCCTCCAGGCAATAGGCCTCGATGGCCCGGAGGGCGGCGTCCACGTCCCCCTCCGGGCCGGGGACGGGGTAGTCGAAGTTCCACCCGCCTGCGTCCCGGTTCCGGACCACAAGACACCCCGCGATCTCCGCCCAGGCCGGGTGGAGTACTTTTTTCCACATGAGCTTGGTGCCCAGGGAGTATTCGCAGAGGCCGTAGCCGCAGTCCTTGTAATAGCGTCGGAGCTTGGCTCCATCCTGTTTGGTCACTGGTTTAAACTGTTGCATAAGTCCCTTCCTTCGTCCTGATTTGTGAGTATTGTATAGAAACCCATAGCACATCAAAGCGTGAAATGGACAATTTTCCGCCTAGTAAAAACATTTTGTAAATTTTTTTCGCATTTTTTCTTGACGAATGAATTGCCATATAGTATATTTGTTAATAATTACCGATAAGAGGAGGTATTTTTGTGGAAAATGAGAGAGGTTCTTGGGGAAGTAACTTAGGCTTCCTAATGGCCGCCATCGGCTCCGCCGTGGGTCTGGGCAACATCTGGGGCTTCCCCTACAAAATGGGTAAGTCCGGCGGCTTCGCGTTCCTGGTCGTCTATGTGCTGCTGGCCATCTTTGTGGGCTTCAGCATCATGATGAGCGAGCTGGCCATGGGCCGGAAAACCGGCAAGGGCACCATCGGCGCATACCACGCCCTGTCCACGCGCTTTAAGTGGGTGGGCTGGTTGGCGGTATTCTCCCCCTTCGTCATTTTGAGTTTTTACACGGTTCTGGGCGGCTACTGCATCGAGTACATGTCCCTGAACCTGAGCAACCTGGCCTTTGCCGGGGCGGAGATCAAGACGGGCTCCGACCTGTTCGGCTCCATGCTGACCAATCCCTTCGGCTGCGTCATGTTCACCTTCCTGTTCATGATCATCTGCTACCTCATCAACCGGGGCGGCATCTCCGGGGGCATCGAGAAGTTCAACAACGTGGGCATGCCCGCCCTGTTTGTGATGCTGGTCATCATCATTATCCGCTCCGTCACCCTGCCCGGCGCGGCGGAGGGTCTGAAATTCATGTTCCTCCCCGGCTACGCGGTGGAGGCGGGCTTCATTCCGGAGTCTCCCAGCTTCATCTCCGTCCTGGCTACCGCAGGCGGGCAGATGTTCTTCTCTCTGTCTCTGGCCATGGGCATTACCATCACCTACGGCTCCTATATGAAAAAGTCCCAGAACATCGTGAAGAACTCCGTGGTGGTGGTCTTCGCGGACACGTTGGTTGCCATCATGGCGGGCATCGCCGTCATCCCCGCCGCCGTGGCGACTTACGGCCCCAGCGCCACCCTCAGCGGTCCCAAGCTGCTGTTCATCACTCTCCAGGACGTGTTCCAGGCCATGGGCGCCATCGGCCCCCTGTTCGGCGTGATCTTCTACCTGTTTGTGCTGGTGGCGGCCATTTCCTCCGCCATCGCCCTGATTGAGGTGGTCGTCACCTTCCTGCTGGACCACGCGGAGAGCAAGGGCAAGCAGGGCAACCGCTCCAAGACCGTGTTCTGGGTCTGCGTGGCCATTATGATTGAGGCCGCTTTGGTGGCTGTGGACGGTCTGGGCAGCAACGGCGTGTGGGTGCCCTTCCAGAAGATGGTCGGCATCGGTCCTTGGAATGACTGCTGGCTGGACTTCATGGACGCCCTGTCCGAGGGATTGGCCATGCCCGCCGGCGCCCTGATTATGAGCATCATGATCGGCTGGGAGCTGCGGACCAAGCCCATCACCGACGAGATTCACCACGGCGCGGAGCAGATTCACTGGCTGAACACGTTCATGGACATCTGCCTGAAATTCATTGTTCCCATTGCCATGGCTTTCATCCTGGGCGGCCAGATCGGCGACTTCTTCACCATGGATGCCGCCACCCAGGGGCAGAGCGTCTACTATATCGGCTATTGCATCGGCGCGGTGATCCTGCTGGTGGCCTGGCTGGTGGCCATCAACTCCCCCAAGCGGAAGGAAACGCTGTAAGTCCAGTTTTCCCAAAGAGAGACGTCTTAGCCTTGAAAAGGGTGGAGCTTCGGCTCCGCCTTTTTCGGCGCTTTCTCCTACTATATACCAAATTCCCCGAAAATTGCAAGGCTTTTCTTGACCGGGCCTTGCCATTCTGCTATGATGAGTCAAACGATTTAACAGGAGGGATTCCCATGACGGAACAGGAAAAGCGCCTGGCGGGCAAGCTCTACTATCCCCCGGACCCGGAGCTGACGGAGGCCCGGATGCGGGCCAAGCGGCTCTGCCACCGGCTGAACACCCTAGCCCCGGACGATTTCCAGGGCCGGGACAGCACCATCCGGGAGCTCTTCGGCTACGCCGGGAAGGACGCCTGGGTGGAATCCAGCTTTCGCTGTGACTACGGCACCCAGATTTCCGTGGGGGACTATTTCTTCGCCAACTACGACTGCGTCTTCCTGGACATCGCTCCCATCACCATCGGCAGCCGGGTCTACATCGCTCCCCGGGTCTGCATCTATACGGTGAACCACCCCATGGTCCCGGAGGTGCGGAACACGGACCTGGAGTATGGCCGCCCCGTCACCATTGAGGACAACGTGTGGATTGGAGGCAACATGGTGATTCTCCCCGGCGTTACCATCGCAGAGGGCTCTGTCATCGCCGCCGGGTCTGTGGTCAATCGGGACATCCCGCCCCGGGTGGTGGCCGGGGGAAATCCCTGCCGGGTGATCCGCCCTCTGACGGAGGCGGACCGGGAGAAGTGGGAGGCCGCCCTCCGGGAGCACCGGGAAACCTGAGCGTCTCCAAGCCGCCTCAACCAGGCGGCTTTTTCCTCAAAGGGCCTTCCCGTTCAGCACCGCCGCCGTCAGCTTGTCCCCCTGGTAACGGAGCTTCAAAGAGAAGAAGGGCGCGTCCTCCTCCAGGAGGCGGAGGAATATCCTGTCCCCCTCCCACAGGGGCAAAGACAGGAGGTCCGCCTTCTTGATCCATTGAAGCTCCCCCTCGTCACAGGGATGGGGCGTCCCGGTCCAAGCGGAGGCGGTGAAGAGGTGCATGTACTCCGTAGGGGCTTGATCGGAAACGAAGGTCACCAGTCCCCGGTAGCGGTACTCCGTCAAAGTCAGCCCCGTCTCCTCAAAGCACTCCCGGAGCGCACAGTCCTCCGGGCTCTCCCCGTCCTGAAACTTGCCTCCCACGCCGATCCATTTCCCCTGGTTCACGTCATGGGCCTTTTTCACCCGGTGGAGCATCAGGTATTCGTCTCCCCGCTCCAGATAGCACAAGGTGGAACAGAGCATATGCCATCCTCTCCTTCCTGTGGCGGAACACCGCTTGTCCTCCATTATACCCCTCCCGGCTGGAAAAGAAAAGACTTTACATTTCAGAACGGATGTTCTATAATGATTCCATCACATTGCCGGAAAGGAGGTCCCCCATGCGGTCCAGACAAATCAGCTGCTGCTTCACCGGCCACCGTCCGGAAAAGCTGCCCTGGCGGTACAACGAAAGGGACCCCCGCTGTCTCTCCCTGAAACAGCGCATCGCCCACGCGGCGGAGGCCGCCTATGAGGAGGGCTACCGGCATTTTCTCTGCGGCATGGCTCTGGGCTGTGATCTCTATTTCTGCGAGACGGTCCTGTCCCTTCGGCAGCACCACCCGGACGTCACCGTGGAAGCCGCCATCCCCTGCCCCACCCAGGCGGGCGCCTGGGCCCTCGATCAACGGGAGCGGTACGAAACGCTGGTGAAATCCTGCGACTTCGAAACGCTGGTTTCCGCCAAGTACACTCCTTACTGCATGCAGCGGCGGGATCGATACATGGTGGACCACGCCTCACTGCTCATCGCCGCCTTCGACGGCACCCCCGGCGGTACCCAATACACCATGCAGTACGCCATGAGCCGGGGGCTTTCGATTGTAGACCTGCCCCTGGTCACACAAGCGCCTTGAATTTTTCAAGGCGCTTGTCGCATAATTCGCCGTCCTCCGCAAACCCTAACCCAAGAAATTTTCGGTTTGGGAGGCGGCTCTATGTTCGCAAAGCGCACTGACCTGGCCCTGGAGGCCCGGGAACTCTGGCAGGAATCCGCGGAGAAAACTACCCGGCTCTCCGGCGTCAAGGCGGCAAAATCCCGGGAGGAGGGCTATCCGGTAACCCGGGTGGACATCCTGGACCACCGGGGAGAGGAAGCCCTGGGGAAGCCCCAAGGGAGCTATCTCACCATTGACCTTACCAGCTTCTGGCAGCGAAAGGCGGACTTTTTCGAGCGGGCCGTCCGGGCGGTTGGGTCCCAATTAAAGGCAATGCTCCCGGAGGAGGGCCCCGTCTTGGTGGTGGGCCTGGGAAACGCCGCCATGACCCCGGACGCCGTGGGCCCCCTGGCGGTGGACAACGTGCTGGTCACCCGGCACCTCATCGCCGCCATGCCCAAGCACTTCGCCGGGTTCCGTCCTGTGGCGGTGTTCCGGGCGGGAGTGCTGGGCACCACCGGCGTGGAGTCCGCCGAGGCCGTCCGGGGTCTGGTGGCGCAGGTGAAGCCCTCCCTGGTCATTGTCATCGACGCCCTGGCCGCCCGGCGGGTGGGCCGGATGTGCACCACGGTGCAGCTGTCCGACACGGGGATTGTCCCCGGCTCCGGCGTGGGGAATCACCGGGCGGCGCTGAACAAAGAAACCCTGGGGGTTCCGGTGTTCGCCATCGGCGTGCCCACGGTGGTGGACGCCGCTACCCTGGCAGCGGACCTGCTGGAGGAGGCGGGCATCCCGGAGCTGGACGAAACCCGCCTTCGCCACGGAAAAGCCCCCCTGACCGTGACCACCCGAGACGTAGACCAGCAGGTCCGGGAGCTGAGCAAGGTGGTGGGCTATGGCGTGAACTGGGCCTTGCAGGACCTGGAGATCGAGGAGATCAACGCCCTGTTGGCTTAATTCCGCGACGCTCCGTATATTTTAGCGCAAAAAATCCCCAGCGGATACGCTCCGCCGGGGATTTTCTATTCAGACAAGCGCTCTAAAGCGCTGCGGGCGGCAGCCTGCTCCGCCTCCTTCTTGCTGTGGCCGGAGCCGGAGCCGATGGATGTGCCGTTCAGCAGCACCTCCGCCGCGAAAATCTTGGCGTGGTCCGGGCCACGCTCCCCCACCATGCGGTAGGTCAGCACCTGATCCGCCTGGCGCTGGACCAGCTCCTGGAGGGCCGTCTTGTAGTCCCGGCGGCGCTCCTCCACCACCTCTTCCCGCTCCGCGTCCAGCAGTACCCGGTGAATCAGCGCCGAGGCGGCGGCGATGCCCCCGTCCAGATAGACCGCGGCGAAGACCGCCTCCGTGGCGTCCGCCAAAATGGAGGTCCGGGTTCGGCCGCCGCCGGACTCCTCCCCCCGGCCCAGGCGCAGATAAGCCCCCAGATTCAGCTTCCGGGCTACCTCGTAAAGGCTCTGCTCACAGACCAGGGCCGCCCGGATGCGGGTCAAATCCCCCTCCGGCAGGTCCGGGTGCTGAGCGAAAAGGAACTCCGCCGTCACGAAGCCCAGCACCGAATCCCCCAGAAACTCCAGGCGCTCGTTGCTGGACAGGCGCTCCGCCCGGTGCTCGTTGGCATAGGAGCTGTGGCACAGAGCCTCCTCCAGCAGCGCGTGGTTCTGAAAGGTGTAATTCAGTTTTTTCTCCAGTTCCTCCATAGCGGTCCTCTCCGAAAGGACGCCCCGTGGAGACTCACGGGGCGGACTTCCTCCGCGCCTGTCAGAGGCAGGCGCTTACTTATTCAGCTTATTGGCCAGGTAGTTCACCGCGTCGCCCACGGTCTTGAGGGAGGAAAGCTCCTCCTCCTCAATCTCACCGACCTCGAACTCCTCTTCCATGGCCATGACCAGCTCCACCAGGTCCACAGAGTCTGCCCCCAAGTCTCCCTCAAAGGCGGTGTCCATGGTAATATCCTCCGGCTCCTTGGCGAACTGCTCCGCCACCAGCTCTCGCAGGACCTTTAAAATTTCTTCGTTTGACATTGCCGTTTCACTCCTTCATAGACTTGTCTCTCTTGAGACGACAGGCTTTTCATGAAGCCTATCATACGGCAACCGCCGCCGCTCTGTCAAGGGGCATCCGGCAAATTTTGCCTGTTCGTCTCGACTTTCATCAATTCAATGTTCTCCTGCACGTCGGTGATGAAGCCGCTGGCGGCGTATTCCTCCGCCCGGAGGATGGCGTTGCGGATGGCCCTGGCATCGGAAGAGCCGTGGGCCTTGATGACGGGCTTGGAGATGCCCAGGAAGGGGGTCCCCCCCACCTCGCTGGGGTCCAGCAGCTTTTTCATCTCCGCCAGGTCCCCCTTCACCAGCCCCGCGGCGATCTTCGTCCTCGTGCTGGAGAGGAACACCTTCTTCAATTCCTTCAAAAGGAACTTGGCGGTGCCCTCCAGGGATTTCAGCATAACGTTCCCGGTGAAGCCGTCGGCCACCAGCACGTCCGCCCCCCCCAGCATGGCGTCGCTGGCCTCCAGATTCCCCACAAAGTGGAGCCGTCCGGCCTTCGCCGCCTCGCTCAACAGGGCGTGGGTCTCCTGACGGAGGCCGTCCCCCTTCTCCGACTCCGCGCCGATGTTCAGCAGGGCCACCCGGGGCCGCTCCACCCCCAGGACCCGCTTGGCGTAGTAATTCCCCAGGTAGGCGAACTGGAGCAGGTATTCCGGCGTGCATTCGGCGTTGGCCCCGCAGTCGCACAGGAGCATGCGCCCCTCCGCCGTGGGCAGAACGGGCCCCATGGCTGCCCGGCGGACGCCCCGGATACGCTTGACCACCAGCGTGGCCCCTGCCAGCAGGGCTCCTGTGGACCCGGCGGAGACGAAGGCGTCCCCTTCCCCGTTTTTCAGCAGGTTCAGGCCCACCGTCAGGGAGGAGTCCTTTTTCTTTTTAAAAGCGGTGGCGGGATCGTCCGCGATTTCCACCACTTCCGTGGCGTCCCGAAGCTCCACGCCGGAGGGAAGGTTCTTTTCCCCACACTGCTCCACGGCCTTCAGGATGTCCGCCATCCGGCCCACCAAGATCACATCCGTGCCATAGGCCCTATGGGCCTCCAGGGCCCCCTGGACCACGGCCAGCGGGGCGTTGTCTCCTCCCATAGCGTCCACGATGATTTTCATGCTTGACCCTCCCCTGTGTCGTTTCTGTTTATTCCAGCACGGTATCCCGCAGCTTCTCTATGATGTCCAGGGACCGGCGGCTGAGCTCCGCGTTCTTGTTCCGCTTCCCCTTGACCCGGTGGCCCAGAGGGGGCATGATACCGAAATTGATGTTCATGGGCTGGAAGGCCACCACGGACTGGTTGGAGACATACCGCCCCAGGGCCCCGATGGCGGTCTCCTGGGGGAAGTCCACCGGGGGCAGTCCCCGGAGCCGCCGGGCCGTCTCCACCCCCACCAAAAAGCCGCTGGCGGCGGATTCGACATACCCCTCCACTCCGGTCATCTGCCCGGCGAAGGAGACGCGGGGCTCCGCCTTGAGGCGGTAATAGCGGTCCAGAAGCCGGGGGGAGTTCAAGAAGGTATTGCGGTGCATCACCCCGTAGCGGAGAAACTCCGCATCGTGGAGGGCGGGGATCATGGAGAACACCCGCCGCTGCTCCGGGAAGCGCAGGTGGGTCTGAAAGCCCACCAGGTTATAGACGCTGCCCTCCTGGTTATCCCGCCGGAGCTGGACCACGGCATAGGGCTCCTTCCCCGTCCTGGGGTCCGTCAGGCCCCGGGGCTTCAAGGGCCCGTAGCAAAGGGTCTCCCGGCCCCGCCGGGCCATGACCTCCACGGGCATGCAGCCCTCAAAGACCTTTTTATCCTCGAAGCCGTGGACCTCCGCCTCCTGGGCGGTGGTAAGGGCCTGCCAGAAGGTCTCGTACTCCTCCTCGGACATGGGGCAGTTCACGTAATCCGCTGTGCCCCGGTCATAGCGGGAGCCCATCCAGGCCCTTTCCATGTCGATGCTCTCGGCGGAGACCAGGGGGGCCGCCGCGTCGTAGAAGTGGAGGGCCGAGTCGTCCCCCAGCAAAGCCTGGAGGCGTTCCGCCAGGGCGTCGGAGGTCAGGGGGCCGGAGGCAATCACCACCTCGCCCTCGGGGAGCTCGGTGACCTCCCCGGGGACCACGGTGATGTTGGGATGTTCTGCGATCCGCTCCGTCACCAGCCTCGCGAAGCCGTGGCGGTCCACCGCCAGAGCCCCTCCGGCCTCGACGCGGGTGGCGTCGGCGCAGGAGAGGATCAGGGAGTCCAGGCGGCGGAGCTCCTCCTTGAGAAGGCCTACGGCGTTTTCCAGCTGGTCGCTCCGCAGGGAGTTGGAGCAGCAGAGCTCGGCGAAGTACGCCGTCTCATGGGCGGGGGTCTTTTTTTCGGGCTTCATCTCGCGGAGGGTCACGCTGACGCCTCGTTTGGCAAGCTGCCAAGCGGCTTCGCTGCCGGCCAGGCCGGCGCCGATTACTGTTACCCGCATGGGGGTCACCTCCTAGGTGGGGGGTTGTAGTTGCCCTTCGGGCGGGGGGGATTTCAGCCATGATGATGGCTGGTTCATTGCGCCCCCCATTTTCTCTTTTTCTTCCAGAAGAAAAAGAGAAAACGGGCCGTGCACGGTCCAAAAGAGAAAAAGAAGGAT
>CATOKC010000018.1 GCA_951800675.1 uncultured Oscillibacter sp. | reverse complement strand
CCCCCAACGAGCCGGAGCCGGAAGCTCCACCCACCGAGGAGACCGAAGACGGCAGCGAATCCATGAAGGACCTGATAGACGCGATCGGCGATCTGAACGAGACGATTACCGGAGCCGTCAGCCAGGAGCCGGAGGAGCTGCCCGCCGGAGGGGAGGGGGGCGAAGGAGGCTTTGGCGGAGAATCCCAGGTGACGGAATCCGCCAGCGTGGACCTTGCGCCGGTGGTTCAAGTGCTGGAGAGGAACGAGAAGCTGCTGATACATACCAATGAACTGCTGGAGCAGCAGAACGAGGCCCTGGTAACGCAGCACAACGATTTTCTCCAGCTCCAGGCCAACGTGGATTTTGTCTTTCTGGCGGTGGCCGCTCTGATCGGCGTGGTGCTGGGCGTGGCGGTCGGGAAGTTGTTTCACGACCTTTGGAGGGCTTGATGGAAGAATTTCAGATTAGCCTGGAAGTTATGGAGGCTATGCCCGGCGTGGTAGCCGCAGGGTTTGCCGCCGGGGTGCTGGTTGTCTCAGGCGTGAGCGTAGTTGTGAGCGCCTTTAAGGCATTTATTCGGATAATAGGGAGGTGAAAAGCGTGAAGAAGATTAAGGAGTTTGTCCAGAGTGTGGAGCTGAAGGTGGCGGTAGCCGCTCCGGTGGTCTGTGCTGCGGTCATGGGCGGGGCGTCTGCGGTCGACGAGACCGGGGGCGGCGCTTCCAGTTCGGCGGTCATTTCCGCCTTCGAGACGGGTTTCCAGCAGATTAAATCGGATGCCTTTGCCATCATCGCCGTAGCGGTCCCGGTTGCGGTTTCTATCGCCGCGGTAATCTTTATCTCCAAGAAGGCCATGAGCTGGTTCAAGGGCATGGCAAAGTGACGCCACATTACAAAGGGGCCCCGGATGATTCCGGGGCTTCTTTGGGAAAGGGAGTGTAATACAAAATGAACTTGGCAGCGTGCGGAGCTGGGCGGCAGCGTGAAGATTTTGTAATGCGGCTGGGGTGCTTCCTGGTGACATTCGCGGTTTTGGCGTCGCTGGTGCTGGAGCCGCCCCGGGCAAAGGCGTTCGCCATGACCTCCAGTGCGGTCACGGCCCTGGCCGGGGGGTTCCTCTCCGCGTGCGGCCTGACGCCTGTTGTCTCCGGGATGGGCAGCAGCGAGGAGGTCAACGAGTCCGTGGCCCGGCTGATTCAGGATTTTCTTGATGAGGAGGTGGGAGGGATTTCTATAGCGGATTGGGCGTTGAGCTTCGGGGAGATCGGTCTGGCGGTGAAGGACAAGAAGATCGTCATTCCCAAGCCGTTTGCGGACAAGCTGGGGGAGTTCGCCCGGTGGGTAGCGGGGAAGTACGGGACCAAGCCGGGGGTGAATGTGGTTTATGGAGAATCTGGTACTTATATAACTTTACAAGATGGGAATAAGGCTTTTTTATCTACGTTTACATTCGCAGATGGACAATATAGCCTTTCTTCTCAAGGTACTATTTTCACAAATCTTCCTGTACGTTTCTCAACAGGATATTATCTTGATTCTTATATCCAAGATGGTGGAATTTTTTATGCAGTTTTTAATTCTGATGGTTCTTGTAATGGCGGTTTAGGAGGCATAGAGTGTACTTTTACACTCGGTTTTAATTATGATTTATCGAGTAAGGAAACTCATCCTTTTCGGCTTTATCATGTTTATCGGGGACGTTGGACCAGTGTTTATATTTATACTGCTTCGTCAACTGGTTTATCCCGGTCGGGACCTTCGTGAGCATCTTTGAAGCATGGCTGTTTGGAGTGGGGGTCTATTACATCTATCAGATTGTGCTGCGCTGGATAAAGGTGATTGAATGAGTATCACATTGTATACCGGAACGCCCGGCAGCGGCAAGAGCTTCCACGCCGCCAAGGATATCGAGCGACGCATGAGGCGGGGCGGGACCCTGATCTGTAACTTCCCGGTGAATACGGGCTTTGTCAAGAAATGCCGGGCTCAGGTGGAGTACTGGGACAACTCGGAGCTGACGGCGGAGCGGCTGGTGGCGTATGCCCTGGAGCATCATAAAATCGGCAAGGAGGGTCAGGCTCTGGTGGTGATCGACGAGTGTCAGATTATCTTTAACTGCCGGGATTTCGGGCGAAAGGACCGGAACGCCTGGGTGACGTTCTTTTCCCAGCACCGCAAGCTGGGCTTCAATATCATTCTCATTACCCAGTCGGACCGGATGCTGGACAAGCAGATCAGGAGCTTGGTGGAGGATGAGGTTAAGCACCGGAAGCTGAATAACTACGGCTTCGGCGGGATGTTCCTGACACTGTTCTCTTTCGGGCGTACGTGGTTCATCGCCATTGACTACTGGTACGGCGGCAATAAGCTGAAGCTCGGCCACTCCGTCTTCCCGTACCGGAAGCGTTACAGTGCGCTGTATGACAGCTACCGGCTGTTTTCGGATATGGTCACGGCTGGCGGCGCCGTCTGTGCTGGGGGGCACCGCGTTAGCGGTGGGGCCCCAGGGAACGGCGGCGCCGCCAACGGGGACCTGGAGGAAAGGGCCGTTTTGCTGTCGAGGCTGGCGGCTGTGCTGGCGGAAGCGCGAAACCGGAAGGCCCAGAAGCTGCGGGAGCGTGAGCTGTGCCGGTTCGTCGGTGCGCTGCATCTGTAATACAATTTCGCTGAAGGCCTCGGGAACGTCCCGGAGAGTTTGTAATACAAGGAGGAGATTTCTATGGTATCCAGAGAACGGGAGGCAGCTCTGCTTTCCCTTTGGTGGAGCGAAACAGAAGAAGATTATACCCAGGAATGGCGGGACGAGCTGAGAGGGGAGGAGCTGGCCCTGGTGGAGAGCTGGGACCGGCGCTATAGCTCCGGCGTTTATCAAATGTGCCTGGATATCCTCCAGGGAAATGGCGTGTAATACAGAAAATCTTGCCGGCGAGCTGCTGCGGCATGAATTCCGTAATACAACCAGGGCAGAGGATGCCGGAGGCCGCAGGGTCTCCGATTTTCCGCCCTTGCCCATATTCCTTTGGCCACTTCCCGAAGGGGGGCAAGGCGGGGGGGACCCATCCCCCCCGACCGCCGATTCAAGCCGGGCAGAGGAGGGGGCCGCTCCGCAGAGCGGGCCAGCGTTGCATTACAGTTTTCGCGTCCTGGCGTCGCTGCCGGTCGCGATTTCGTAATACAAGGGAAAGCTGCGGCTTTCCCGGACCCCCCTACACTAACAGGGGGGTACTACCTACATAATAGGGGGTGAAAAGTTCTGAAAAGTGATATTTCAGAGAATGTCATTCTCTATGATTGGCTGACAGTAAGCAGGAAGGAGGAGGACCCGCGAGCCTGGGTGAAGCTGCTGGGAATGGAGAACCGCGGTTGGGATGAGCTGGGCCATGGCCGGAACGGATACCGGAAAGGGCTTTACTTTGGCAGCATCTCGATCTTGTACGATGGAAACCCTGGAATGGGGACTTGCTTGGATATGTCCGGTCAAGGATGCCGGAGCTTCGAGGAGTACGGGACCGGAGATTTTGACGGACTTTTCCGGCTGTTCCAGCAGGGGGAGGGTTACCACGTCACCCGGCTGGACGTGGCCTTTGATGATCATTCCGGTATCCTGGATATCCAGCAGCTTTTCCGCGACAGTGACAACCAGGACGGGGAACAGCAGTTTGTGAGTAAATTTCGCAAGTCCAGGATAGAAAAGGAGTTTAAGGACGGGCGGCCTGGAATCACGGTTTACCACGGCAGCAAGAAAAGCGCGGTCTTGATTCGCATTTATGACAAAGCGGCAGAACGGGACTTACCGGAGGACCAGCACTGGGTTCGGGTGGAACTCCAGCTCCGAGACGAGCGGGCGGAGGCGTTCTGCTTTGACCCGGCCCCAATTGGCGTCCTGTTCCAGGGGGTGCTGGTGAACTACGTTCGCTACGTCGACGATCCAGGGACAGACAGCAACCGCTGGCGGTGGCCCATGAAAGATTACTGGGAAAATCTGATTGAGCAGGTTGGCCGGATTCGGCTCTATGTGAAGCCGGGAATAGAGTATAATATCCGGCAGCTGGACACGTTTGTCTTTGAGCAGGCCGGAAACGCCATTTCCGCAGCAGTTGAAATCTACGGCGCGCCGTTCTTTCTGCGCAAAATTCAGGAGCGAAATATTTCGGAAAATCCAAAATACAGGAGGCTTGTGGAGCAGTATGGCAAAAACAAATCAAAAGTGTGTCCGCCTCTCGGACCGGGTGACGAAGTACATAGAGCAGTACCGGGGAGCCAACTTCTCGGAGAAGCTGGAAAACCTCGTCCTGGATATGGAGGAACGCCGGGACGAACTGGTCCAGGACTGGAACCAGCTCCAGGCGCAGATTTCGGACAAGCACAGGGAGATAGTGATGATCCAGGACCGGGTGAAAAAGCTCCGTGAGGCGGACCACCGCCTCGGGCCGCTGGTGGAATCTCTGCTGGACTTGATGCGGCTCTCGTGATATAATCTTTTGAAAACCAAAATACCACCAGGGAGGAGGAAAGGAACGATATAGGCGATTGAACAAAATAAAAATTTTGTTCAATCTAGGGGAGAGCAAAACCGCATTGACCATTCCAAGCGTTTCCGTCAGCGATATGCGTTCTGTTCCCAAATCCTATATTGTTTAAATGCTTATGACCAATTACCACACCGAAGCCCCGCCGATTCTGCGGGATTTCCTGGCTTATCATGAAACTGTCAAGGCACATTCCAAGCAGACTGTGGACGAGTATTTCCTAGACCTGCGGAATTTTTTCCGCTATCTTAAGCAAAACCGGAACTCTAGTTTGTCCAATCTGCAACTGGACGAAATCGACATCTCCGACATAGACCTGGACTTTGCCGCCAGCGTAACACTGACAGATATCTACAGTTACATGACCTATTTAAGCCGAGACCGGGTTCAACACCAAAACAGCCAGACTTCCGGCTATGGCCTGAACACCGCGTCCCGGGCTCGGAAGTTGGCCACCATTCGATCCTTCTACAATTACCTGACCAACAAGGCCCATCTAATTCGTGAAAATCCTGTCAAAGATATTGACTCACCAAAGCTGAAAAAAAACCTGCCCAAGTATTTAACGCTGGACCAGAGCGTGGAGCTGCTGGGCTCTGTGGACGGCAAAAACCAGGAGCGGGACTACTGCATCTTGACGCTGTTCCTCAACTGCGGACTGCGTATCTCAGAGTTAGTCGGATTAAATCTTCGGGATATTCAAGGGGAATCCATTCGGGTTCTGGGCAAGGGCAACAAGGTCCGAATCCTTTATTTAAATGATGCCTGCCAAGACGCACTGAACCGCTACTTGGCTGTTCGTCGGCCCATCGCCGGCCGGGACGCAGGCGCGTTGTTCCTCTCCTCCCGCAACGAGCGGATCAGCCGCTCCACTGTCCACGCCATGGTGAAGAAACGGCTCTCCGCCGCTGGACTTGACGAAAGTGAATACTCCTCTCATAAACTCCGCCATACCGCCGCCACGCTGATGCTCCAGAACGGCGTGGATGTTCGGGCGGTCCAGGAGGTTTTAGGGCACGACCACTTGAATACAACCCAAATTTACACCCATATCGACAACGAATCTCTTCGAGTTGCCGCAAAGGCAAATCCCTTGTCACAGATTAAAAACACAAAGAAAAAGGACAACACAGACTAAGAACACCCACCTCGAAAGAGGTAGGCGTTCTTCTCTTCTATCAGAAGTGGCGCAATGTCATACACTCTTGTTTTTGAACAAAATCTTTTAAGGCCGAACCACGCCAGTGATGTGCAGAAAACGGATTTTCCGGTATTCATAGCTGGAAAGAGGCCGATAGTCCGCATCGTAGCTGTGGGCGGCAATCAAAACATTTTCCGGTGTCACCGGATTTCCTACTGACACCACAACGGGCGAATGTTGATACTCCGCCCCCTTAAAGGACAGCTGAATCAGATCACCCGGCAGAAGGTCCTCTATCTGGCAAAGCTCTGCCAGCGGCCCAATCGAAAAATTGTTCCGGGTCAAAAAATTATACAGGTATGTTACGCCTGTCCAGGCCGGAGCCTTCCGGTTTGCATCAATGTAATACCAGCCATAGGTTGGCGTGAAGTTCATGACGCCGCTTCCGGCGTAGATGCACTGGGACGCAAAGTTCGTGCAGTCCCCTCCCAGGCGCTCATAATCGTAAAAGAGTGGATTCCGGCCGTAAGCCCACTGATGGGCATATAAAACGGCGGCTTCCCGGTCATATGGATACAACTGCATACCGCTTCCCTCCCCTTCCCCCACAGGATATGCGGGGAAAGTCGGAAGGGTGCGTCAGCACTTTATAACCGGCAGCCAGACTTGAAATCGGCTTTCTTCCCCAGGATAATTCAAATAGACCTCACTGTCCGGCGCTTTGGCCCACTCATAACCGGAGTCTGGCAGATACTTTGAGACGATCCGCTTTTGCAGATTCTGCATAGCCTCTGGCAGCCGCCCCGTTCCGTTGAAAATTGCCCAGGTCGCAGCAGGCACCATCCATTCATACATTCCTTCTGGAACAGGCACGCCGAACGCTACGGCTATATAATACTCCTCGCCGCAGGTGCTCACCCCCAACATTCCGGCGGCTTCCCCATTCATCAGCGGGAGCAGCTCCGCCTGTCGTGGACCAACCTCCGCCCAGAACCTGGGAACAATCTGAGAGCTCTCTTCCACATCCGCAGGCAGCGGCGTGCGAAAGCCCACAATGCGGAAAGCCTCCCGTTTCACGATCTGCTACTCCATTTCTTCCGCTCCTTTGAGTACAAATTTGAAGTGGATACGTGGAAAGGCTTTTAACTTTACTCCTTATTGTTTTGCTTGGGACGGCGGGATTCCATGGACCGCCTGGAAGGCACGGTTAAAAGCGGTGGGCGATTCGTAGCCGTAGCGCAAGGCCACATCCAACACCTTCTCCCCGTTTTGCAGGTCCGCCGCGGCCCGGGTCATGCGCCTCCGGCGAACATACTCGCTGAGAGGCACTCCGGCCAGGTAGGAAAACATCCGCTGGAAGTGGTAGGCGGAGCAGCCCGCCAGCCGCCCCAGTTTTTCGGCGTCGACGGTCCCCTCCAGGTTTTGTTCCGATTCGTCCAGGGCCTCATTCCATTTCTTCAGCCAATCCATCACAATTCCTCCTTATTTCCAAGTGTATCACAAATGGTCTCCCCTGATTCTCTCTTTTTCTGTTCAAAAACGAAGAGATGGATAGCCCCCATCCGATTTATCTTGCATGAAACGAAAAAAGGGAGCGCCGAAACGCTCCCTTTTTATGAAAACGCAATTACGCCTTGTGGTCGCAGCCCAGGACGTCCACCAGCTTGTGGCGAACCAGCTCCTTGATATTGGAGCGGGCAGGCTTGAGATACTGACGGGGATCGAAGTCGCCGGGATGCTCGTTGAAGTGCTGCCGGATGGTACCGGTCATAGCCAGACGCAGGTCGGAGTCAATGTTGATCTTGCAGACGGCGCTTCGGGCGGCCTCGCGGAGCTGCTCCTCGGGGATACCCACGGCGTCGGGCATCTTTCCGCCGTTGGAGTTGACCATCTTCACATAGTCCTGAGGCACGCTGGAGGAGCCGTGGAGGACGATGGGGAACTCCGGCAGACGCTTCACGATTTCTTGCAGAATGTCGAAGCGCAGCGGGGGCGGAACCAGAATGCCCTTCTCGTTGCGTGTGCACTGCTCGGGCTTGAACTTGAAGGCACCGTGGGAGGTACCGATGGCGATAGCCAGGGAGTCGCAGCCGGTCTTGGAGACGAACTCCTCCACTTCCTCAGGGCGGGTGTAGTGAGAGTCCTCGGCGGAAACGTTGACCTCATCCTCCACGCCGGCCAGAGCGCCCAACTCCGCCTCGACCACCACACCGTGGTCGTGGGCGTACTCGACAACCTTTTTCGTGAGCTCAATGTTTTCCGCAAAGGGCTTGGAGGAGGCGTCGATCATGACGGAGGTAAAGCCGTCGTCAATGCAGGACTTGCAGGTCTCGAAGGTATCGCCATGATCCAGGTGCAGCACGATGGGGATTTCGGGGCACTCAATGACGGCGGCCTCCACCAGCTTCACCAGATACGTGCGGTTGGCATAGGCCCGGGCGCCCTTGGACACCTGGAGGATCACAGGAGCCTGTTCCTCACGGCAGGCCTCGGTGATACCCTGGATAATTTCCATGTTGTTGACGTTGAAGGCTCCGATTGCATACCCTCCGTGATAGGCTTTTTTGAACATCTCGGTAGAAGTGACCAGTGCCATAACAATCATCTCCTGACAAATTTTTTTGTCCCGTCCCCGGGCGGGGCTGGAAAAAGGCATCAGGCTCCCTTTCCCTCCCTTTGCGGAGACGAAAACGATTTTCTTTTATGATAATATCACAAAAAAAATAAAATGCAAGTATTTACAATTCTTTTTTTGAATGGTATGATAAAAAATACCATGGGCTTTGTCCCCTGGGCTCAAACAGGAAGAAAAAATTTTTCGAGGAGGCTGTTTCTCATGAGTGAATTGAAAGGCGCCTGCATCTTTGGCCAGTCCGGCGGACCCACTTCTGTTATAAACGCCAGCGCCTACGGCGTCATCAGCACCGCTCTGAAAAACCCCAACATTACCCGCGTCTTAGGCGCGGAGCACGGAATCAAAGGCGTGCTGAATGACCGGCTGTTCGACATGGGCCAGGAGGACCCCGCCGAGCTGGAGCTGCTGAAATACACCCCGTCCTCCGCCCTGGGCTCCTGCCGCTATAAGATGAAGGACCCGGACGTGGACGACACGGATTACAAGCGTATTCTGGAGATATTCAAAAAGTATGACGTCCGCTATTTCTTCTACAACGGCGGAAACGACTCCATGGACACCTGCAACAAAATCAGCAAATACATGCAGAAGGTAGGCTATGAGTGCCGGGTCATGGGTGTACCCAAGACCATCGACAACGATCTCTTTGGCACCGACCATTGTCCCGGCTTCGCCTCCGCCGCCAAGTATATCGCTACCTCCTGCATGGAGGTCTATCAGGATGCTCGGGTCTATGACACCGGCATGGTCTGCGTCATCGAAATCATGGGCCGTCACGCGGGCTGGCTGGCCGGCGCCGCCGCCCTGGCCTCTGCCTATGGCGCGGGTCCCGATCTGGTGTACCTTCCCGAGGTGGACTTTGACATGGAGCAGTTCCTGGCGGATGTGGACCGTATTTATAAGGAGAAAGGCAACTGCATGGTAGCCGTCTCCGAGGGCATCCACTACGCCGACGGCTCCTTTGTTTCCGAGGCGAAAACCTCCGCCACCGACGGCTTTGGCCACGCTCAGCTGGGCGGCCTTGCCGCCATGCTGGCCGACGCCGTGAAGCAAAAGACCGGCGCCAAGGTCCGGGGCATCGAGCTGAGCCTCCTCCAGCGCTGCGGCGCGCACCTGGCCTCAGAGACCGATATTGAGGAGTCCTTTATGTCCGGCAAGGCCGCCGTGGAAAACGCCGTGGCGGGTATTACCGACAAGATGGTGGGCTTCGAGCGGACCTATGAAAACGGCCAGTATGTCTGCAAGACCAAGCTGCTGGGCCTGACCGACGTGGCCAACACGGAGAAAAAGGTGCCTCTGGAGTGGATCAACGCCGCCCACAACGGCGTGGAAAAGCCCTTCATCGACTATGTCCTGCCCCTGGTCCAGGGTGAGCCCAAGCTGCCCAAGCAGGACTCCCTGCCTCGCTTTGCTAAGCTGAAAAAGGTCTTGGCGAAGTAAATTCCCGTATTGCTGAAAGCGCCCCCGCTCATGCGAGCGGGGCGCTTTTCGTCTATTTCTCAATCCCGGACCAGGCCAGCCGCCACTGGTTATCCTGCCGGATCAGCTTCATAGTCAAATAGCAATAGCTCTCCCCTTCCTCGAGGTTCAAACGGTGCTTGACGGACACGATCGCAGAGGATGGGTCCTGATCATTGTCCGGCGCATAGTCTACGGAGGCCACCGTGAGGTGGGCCCAAACGTCCTCGCCGTAGGCGTCCGCATCAGCGTCCTCTGCCAGCAAGTCGGAAACGCCGGAAAGATCGTTGGACAGCAGCGCCGGGAACAGGCGCTCCGTCGTCTCGTAAAGGGAGCGCATCCATTCGTGGGCAATCCGGTCTAGAGGGACCACCCGGAAGCAGGAAACCATATCCCGGAACTGCGTACCCAGGCCCTCCTCCGCCTCCAGGAAATAGCGGGCAGTGAGAACAAAGGTTCCCTCCTGTCCGTCATCCACAAACCAGAGTTCCGCCTGTTCAGAGTTCCAGTCTACGCCCGCACTGGCTCGGAGATAGGGAATCTTTGGCAGCACGGCACTCTCATCTTCCAAAGAGACGGTCTCGTAACGGTCTGCCAGAGCTTCCACCGCTGTGTTCCTGGCCTCTTCCGGCGAAACTGCGGAAAGGTGGAAAATATCCAGGCCGCATTCCGGAAAATCCTCCGGCAAAGGATTGGTACTTCTAATACTGTAAAGCCCTTTTTCTTCACGGATAGCATATTGTTCCTCATTGACATAAATGAGAAAATCCACCGCTTCCGCCGATTGGGGCGCATAGCTCAAAAGGCGCAGGGCTCCAATTTCACGCCCCCCCTCCGGCAAGAAGAAGCGCCAGCCGTCTGGGTCCGGTTTTTCCATCTCTGGCGGCGGCACTGTGCCGGGCTCCGCGGTTGCCGCTGGGTCCCGCGTCGTGCTGGGGGGCGGTGTTGTCCGCAGGAAAATACCGCGTCCCGCAATCAGAACCAGCGCGAGGCAAGCTGCGGCGGCCACGATGTATCCGAGCCCACGGCTTCCCCTGCGCCGCTCACTGCGGGCTATCAACTCCGGGTCCGCCCCGCCGATGGCGAGAAACAGCCGTTCCTGATTCTTCATAGCAAGCCCTCCTTCTCCAAATGACGCCGCAGCTTCTCCCGGCTGCGGAACAGGCTGGTCCGCACGGTAGACTCCCGCATTCCATAGCGCCGGGCGATGTCCGCCATAGGTTCCGTGAACCAGTAGCGCCGGAGAAATACATTGCACTCCCGCTCCGGCAGGGTGCATAGAAAACGGTTCACCGCCTCCTCCAGTTCCGCTGCCTCTACGGACTGGAGCGTATTCGAGGGTGAAGCGCACTCCGTCAGCTCATCCAAGACTAAGGGCAGTTCTCCCCTGCCCCGTTTCTCCGTGTGTCCGGCCCGCCAGCGGGTGAAGGCTAGGTTCCGAGTAATTTTACCCAAAAAAGGAGCCAGCAGGCCGGGGCGGTTCTCCGGCATGGCATTCCAGGCATTCAGCCAGGTGTCGTTGACGCACTCCTCCGCATCCCGGCGGTCCGGCAGGATGTTCCGGGCAATTGCCCGGCAGTAGCCGCCGTATTTTTCCCCAGTCCTCTGGATGGCCTCTGGGTTCCGAGACCAATACAGATCGACAATGGCGCGATCTTCCATAGTTTCTCCCCTTTCATGTTTGCTGGAAGGGCCCTTACTGATATAAACGGGAAAATCCAGCAGGCGTTCCCGAAAAATCCAGATTTCCAGAAAAAGCCGTCCGCCTTCCGGCGGACGGCTGAAAGCTCCAGAAAAGGGTGCGGCGCTTGCTTCGAAGAACATCCGCCGTGCTTTTTCATCAGCGGTTCTTTTGGTAGATGGTCCAAAGCCCGTCCATTAAAAGAAACTTGTCATAGAGGATTTTGTTCCGGCAGTAGCGCACAATCACCGGGGCGTTTCCCCCGGTGGCCACCACGCTGACCTCCCGACCAGAAAACTCCTCTCGGATACGGTCGATGATCCCGTCCAGCATTCCGGCGGTGCCATAGACAATGCCGGAACGCATACAGTCCTCGGTATTTTTTCCGATCAACGCCTTGGGATGCTGGAGGGAGATGTCCGGCAGCTGGGCCGCCCGATGGCTCAGAGCCTCTAGGGAGACGTTGACCCCCGGCAGGAGGAGCCCCCCCTCGTAGGTCCGGCCTTCGGAGATGACCCCGATAGTAGTGGCCGTCCCCATGTCGATGGTAATGATGGGAGGCGTGAATTTCTCCAGCGCCGCCACGGCATCCGCCACGATATCGGCCCCCACTTGGGTCTGGACCGTCAGACGGATGTTCAAGCCGGTCTTCACGCCGGGGCCGACAACCATGGGCGGCTTGCCCAGAAGGCGGGTGAGGGCCTTTTCCATCATGAAATTCAGCGGAGGGACAACACTGCACAGGATAGCCCCGGTGACGTCCTTATAACTGAAATGATACAGGGCGAAGAGGTTCATCAGGTCGATGCTGATCTGGTCCGCAGTCTTCCGGCTGTCCGTGTCCAGAGAGGCCAGAAAGCGAAGGGTTTTGTCCTTGTCGAAAAGGCCCACGGAGGTATTAGAGTTGCCTACATCAATGGCAAGCAGCATGGGAAGCGCTCCTTTCGTTCCGGTTCTTGCACATTTTTTATTATATAGTAGCACGAGTCGGGCCGTCTTGCAAGAGCGGCCCAAAAATGTGCTTGCAGCCATACGTTTGTTCTGGTACAATGAGAGCATCAAGCGAAGGGAGAACGCTCCATGACTTATCTGACGAAGCTGGCCTCCCCCATGGGTCCTCTGTCCATGGCTTCTGACGGGGAAAGCATCCTGGGCCTCTGGCTGGAGGGGCAGAAGTATTTCGCCGCCGGGCTGGAGGCGGAAACCGAAGAGCGGCCGGATCTGCCGGTTTTCCTTCAAGCGGCAGCGTGGCTGAACGCCTATTTTGAAAAGCGGAACCTCCCTCCCCTGCCGCCCCTGGCTCCCAAGGGAAGCGCATTCCGGCAGAAGGTGTGGAAGCTGCTGCGAGAAATTCCCCTTGGAGAGACTGCTACCTATGGAAGCTTGACGGAGAAGTTAAAAGCCTCCGGCGTCCCCGCCTCTCCTCAGGCGGTGGGCGGCGCGGTGGGGCATAACCCCATCTCGATTATCATTCCCTGTCATCGGGTGGTGGGGGCGGACGGCAGTTTGACGGGTTACGCCGGAGGCGTGGAGAAAAAGCGCTTTCTCTTGGAACTGGAGGGCGTCGATTTATCCCGGCTTTACACGCCGAAAAGAGGGACGGCGCTGTGAGGGAAAAGAGGATGTTCCTTCCAGCGGCGGTCCACGAACAGGCCCCCGCTCCAGGCCAAATGCCGCCGGAACCGCCGTCCGCATCGGGGAAATTCCCCTGCCCCTGCTGCGGCTGCAAAACCTTCCCCGTTCCACAAGAGGACGCCCTCGCCTATATCTGCCCGGTGTGCCTCTGGGAAAACGACGTGTTTGATCCCGGCGAGGACCAGCCCAGTGATGAAAACCGCGGTATGACCTTGGCGGAAAGCCGGGGGGCTTACAAGAAGCTTGGCGCCGTCCGGGAGGAATTTTTGAAATACGTGCGGAAGCCCCTGCCGGAGGAGCTCCCATAAGCAGAAAAACGGGCATGGAAAACCATGCCCGTTTTTGTTATAGTTATAGGGTTATAGGATAATGCAGATAAGCCCCCCGCTGCCCTCGTTAATGATGCGGGTCAGGGTCTCCTGAAGCTTCTTCCGGGCGTCGTCCGGCATCCGTTTCAGCTTGCCCTGGAGGTCGTCGCTGACCAGTTCATGGAAGCTCCGGCCAAAGATGTTGGACTGCCAAATCTTGCTGGTATCCCCCTCGAACTCCTGGAGCAGGTAGTTTACCATGTCCTCGGACTGCTTTTCGTTCCCTACGATGGGCGACACCGCCGTCTCAATGTCCGCCCGGATCATGTGGATGCTGGGGGCGCTGGCTTTCAGCTTCACGCCGTAGCGGCCTCCCTGCTTCATGATCTCCGGCTCTTCCAGCTTCAGCTCGTCGATGCTGGGCACCACGATGCCATAGCCCGTTTCCTTCACATCCCGCAGGGCCCCGGCTACCTTGTCGTACTCCGCCTTTACCGCCGCCAGGCGGGTCAGCAGGCTCATCAAATCCCCGTCGTCCCCCACCTCAAAGCCCGACTGCTCCGACAAGGTGTGATAGAACAGTTCCCGGGGTAGGCTCAGGCTGGCCGCCGCCACGCCGGTGCCCAGGTCGATGGAAGTGATCTTGGCCTCGCTGATGTTCTCACAGGCCCCCAGGGCGGAGATGACGCCCTCCACCTCCCGGATGTGCTGGAGCTGGGAGGTACCCTGGCGCACCGCGTCGTAGAGGCTGGCCTTAATGGGGTGATCCGTCGGCAGGGCGTCCACCCAAGGGGGCAGGAACAGGTCCAGCTCCTGCATGGGGAACTCGTAGAGGACGGCCCGCAAGATATCCGCCACGTCCTCCTCCCCCAGGTCCAGGCAGTTTACCGGGACGCAGTTCACCTCATAGCGGCTGCTAATATCCCGGGCAATAGCCTCCGCCCGGTCGCTTTTGGGGTCCACGGAGTTCAGCAGGACGATGAAGGGCTTTCCCAGCTCCTGGAGCTCCCGGACCACCCGCTCCTCCGCCTCCAGGTAGTCCTCCCGGGGAATGTCGGAGACGGTGCCGTCGGTGGTGATGACAATCCCGATGGTGGAGTGCTCCGAAATCACCTTCCGGGTGCCGATCTCCGCCGCCTCCGTCATGGGAATCTCGTGATCGTACCAGGGAGTGGTCACCATCCGGGGGGCGTCGTCCTCAAACTGGCCGATGGCCCCCCGTACCATGTAGCCTACGCAGTCGATGAGCCGCACGGAGAAGGACGCACCGTCGGGCAGCTGCACCTGGGCCGCCTCCTCCGGGACGAACTTGGGCTCCGCCGTCATGATGGTCCGGCCGGAACCGCTCTGGGGCAGCTCATCCCGGGCCCGCTCCTTGCGGTATACATTTTCAATGTTGGGAATTACCTGGGTTTCCATGAAGCGCTTGATGAAGGTGGACTTGCCGGTCCGCACCGGGCCCACCACGCCGATGTAGATATCCCCCGCCGTGCGGGTGGCGATATTCTGATAAATGGTCGTGTTCATAGCATCCCGTCCTTTTTCCGCTCCATATTCATGTTCCACTCTATGCCCGTCCGGCGGAAAGTATGACGGCCCGTCTTGTTTTGGAGAAAACACACAAGGAAGTCTCGCCTCCTGCCGGGCTGATTTGGTCGAAATCACGCTTTACAGGTGTTCTTTAATATGGTAAACTGCTAGCGTATTAAACGAACAGGCTTGCCTGTTCCATTTTGGAGGATGAAAGCATGATGAAAAGCAAGAAGTTTTGGGCCCTCCTGCTGGCCCTTGCCATGGTCCTGAGCCTGGCCGCCTGCGGCGGCAAGGACGCAAGCTCCGATAAAAGCGGAGACGCCGGAACCTCAGCGGCCGCTCCCGAGGACCAGACCTCCGGCGGCGCCGGAGACGAGCAAAAGGACTCTGACAGCGATCTGGCCTATGTCCAGAACAAGGGAACCCTGGTGGTGGGCATGACGGACTTCGCCCCCATGGACTACCGGGACGCCAACGGCAATTGGATTGGCTTTGACGCCGACATGGCCTCCGCTTTCGCCGAGAGCCTGGGCGTCAAGGTGGAGTTCCAGGAAATCACCTGGGATTACAAGGTCATGGAGCTGGATGCCAAGAGCATCGACTGTGTCTGGAACGGCATGACCTTAAATGACGAGGTCAAAGCGGCCATGGACACCGGAAACGCCTACTGCCTCAACGCCCAGGTGCTGGTGGTCCCCGCCGATAAGGCCGCGGATTTTGAAAGCCTGACCAGCCTGGAGGGCTTGAACGTGGCCGTGGAATCCGGTTCCGCCGGTGAGGACGCCGCCGAGGCCCTGGGCGCTTCCACCACCGCCGTGGCGAAGCAAGCCGACGCGCTGATGGAGGTTTCCGCCGGTACGGCCGACGCCGCCGTTATTGACCTTCTGATGGCCGGAGCCATGATCGGTGAGGGAACCAACTACGCGAACCTGACCTATACCGTCAACCTGAACACCGCCCAGGGCCTGGAGTCCGAGGAGTACGGCGTGGGCTTCCGCAAGGGGTCCGATCTGGTGGCCGCGTGGAATGACTTCTGGTCCGCCGCCATTGCCGACGGTTCCGTCCTGGAAACCGGCACCACCTATGGCGTACAGGAGTCCCTGATTTTAGAGTAAGCCCTTCCTGATTTCCATCCGCAAAGGCAGAGAGGTTCCCTCTCTGCCTTTGGACGGTTTTCCTCCCCTAAATTTCCAATGAGAGGACGATTCCATGCTTTCCTTTTTTAGCTCCACCGAATTTCTGACGGTTGTGACCGCCTTGAATACCGGCTTTATCAAAACCCTCCAGCTTTTTTTCGTCACGCTGGTGGGGGCGGTTCCCCTGGGGCTGGTCATCTCCTTCGGCTCCATGAGCCGTATTCCCCCCCTGCGCTGGCTGACGAAAACCATAGTCTGGATGATCCGGGGCACGCCTCTGGTCCTCCAGATCATCGCTCTCTACTATGTGCCCGGCTTGAAGGGCTTCCACATCTGGAGCGGAGGCGAGTCCGGGCGGTTTACCGCCGTGGCGGTGGCCTTTGTTATCAACTACGCTTGCTATTTCTCGGAGATTTACCGGGGCGGCATCCAGGGCGTGCCCGTGGGACAGCAGGAGGCCGGGCTGGTGCTGGGTATGACGAAGCGGCAGATTTTCTTTAAGATCACGCTGCTGCAAATGGTCAAGCGCATCGTCCCCCCCATGTCCAACGAGATCATCACCCTGGTCAAGGATACCTCCCTGGCCCGGGTCGTGGCCCTGCAGGAGGTCATCTGGATGGGCGAATCCTTCATGAAGGGCAACCAGGGCTACGCGGGACTGGTGTGGCCGCTGTTTTTTACAGCGGTGTACTACCTTGTGTTCAGCGGCGTGGCAACCATCCTCCTGGGGAAACTGGAAAAGAAACTGGAATATTTCCGTTGAGAGGAGTTGACGGCGATGGCGATTTTAGAGGTCCAACACATTGAAAAGCACTTCGGGGACACCCAGGTCCTCAGCGATATCAGTTTTTCCTTGGAGGAGGGGCAGGCCCTGTCCATCATCGGCTCGTCCGGCTCCGGCAAGACGACCCTGCTCCGCTGCCTGAATTTCCTGGAGCGGCCGGATCATGGCTCTATTGCCGTGAAGGGCGGCGTTATCTTTGACGCGGCGGACCCCTCCACACAAGCGGAGAAGGACATCCGCCAGAAGCGGCTTCACTTCGGTTTGGTGTTTCAGAATTTCAACCTCTTCCCTCAGTACACGGCATTGCAGAACGTCACGCTGGCCCGGGAACTGCTGGTTAAGGAACGGGGCGGCGAGAGCAAGGAGGAGATCATAAAAGCGGGCCGGGAGCTGCTGGCTCAGATGGGCCTGGCGGATCGGGCGGACCATTACCCCCACCAGCTTTCCGGCGGACAGCAGCAGCGGGTGGCTATTGCCCGGGCGCTGGCCCTCCACCCGGACATCCTCTGCTTTGACGAGCCCACCTCCGCTCTGGACCCGGAGCTCACCGGGGAGGTGCTGCGGGTTATCCGCTCCCTGGCGGAGCAAAAGACCACGATGATCATCGTCACCCATGAGATGGCCTTCGCCCGGGACGTGGCGGACCAGGTGATCTTTATGGACGGCGGCATCATCGTGGAACAGGGCGACCCCAGGGAGGTCATTGACCATCCGAAGGAGGAGCGAACCAAGCAGTTTCTCTCCCGGTACGCAAACGGTTAAATTTTCAATCGGATAACGAGATCAAATTACAGTAAAAAGGAGTGCGGGAGGATTCTCCCGCACTCCTTTTTAAGCTCTTTTTCTGGGAATCAGCAGCATCTGGTCCTGGGGAATCTCCCCTTCCTCCTCCAGCTGGTTGGCTGAGAGAATGGCGGCAATGGTTGTGTTATACTTTTTCGCCAAATCCCAGGCGCTTTCCTGCCGCCCGATGCACCGCAGGACCAAGGAAGGCGCGCCGCCCAAATCCTTGGTATTCTCCGTATCCAGCTTCGCGGCGGAGACACAGACCTTTTTTACCCTGGCCGCCGCCTCTACATGGAAGTCCACCGGGAAGCGGACCTCGATCCCACGGTCGCCCAGAGTGCCCTGGACCTCCTCGGAGCAGATGGCCCGGGCGGTGACACGGCAGTCCTCCGGCAGTTCCAGCTGACAACCGGCGTCGATGCTCCGCTCCGCCACCAAGGGCACGCTGCCTTCATCTAAGTACATGGCCCGGACCGTCACGCCGGCCCGAAGAACCGCCATGCCTCCCTCCCGGCTGACGGACACCGTGCCGCACTTTGCCGACAGGGCCAGGATGGACTCGGCTACCACGCCGATTTCCAATACCTCCCGCAGGGTCTGGCGGCGGGTCAGGTTCTCGCAGAAGCTGGTGATGCTCAGCGGCGCGGCCTCATAGGTCATATCATAGGCGGTGGAATACAGGTCGCTGAGCAGGGTCAGCTCCTGTTCCTCCCGCAGCAGGGCTGTGGCATGGAGATACAGCGTCACGGCAATCTGGCGGCCCTCCGGGTCGTCGCCGTCGATTTGCAAGTCCGTACCCGTCAGCTGTAATTGCAGACTGGCGGCGGAGCCTTCTACGGCTCCCTCCACCTCCATGATCTGGGAGAAGGGCAGTTCCGCAGAGGCGGACCCGCAGCCACCGTTGTGGTTTCGATAAAGCAGGCCGATGGAGAACACGCCCTTGAAAATCAGCTTGCTTCCCACAATTTTTGTCTCTGTGACGGTGCTGGAAACCTGACTGGTCAGCAGCTCCGCCGCCCCCTCCCGGCCTGGAGAGAGGTTCATCTCCTCGGTAAAGGTAAAGTCCTTCTCCGCAATGTGGGTCAAAAGAATGGCGTGCTGGTTCTCCTGGCGTTTTTCCACCTGGAGCCCCGGCTCCGCTTCCGTGTCGGCGCAGAAGACCAAGGGCTTGCGCTGGTAGCCGGTTATATGGGTCACCAGCTTGCAGTGGGTGAAAATTTTCCGTGGGTTCAGCATCCGAGCCTCCAGGAATTCCGTCTCCGTCTCCGCCGTCAGATGCTGACAGCTCGGCAGGGCTCGACCGTCGCTCTCGGCGGTGAAGGGGATGGCAAATTCCAGCGTGCGGACGCCGCTCTCCCCGTCGGGAGTGTAGAGTACCGTAACCCGGACGGTGCCGGAGAGCTCCGCTTTTCCATCCCGCAGCTCCCGGCTGTGTAAGTAAACCTTCCCGTCCGTCTGAATGATGCGGGCAATGTCGGGACAGTAGTCCGGCACAATGGTCTCCGCTGTCTCCTCCTGGGTCAGGGTCAGCTCCCCGCCCGTGTCATAGGTGTCCAAAGACACTCTTTTTAAATCCAGTTCCATGAAGAAACTCCTTCCTTTCCCGGCAGGCATAGAATCCATGTCCTACTCTATGCGCCGCCGGGGCGGGATATGTTTCAGACCTTGAAAATCTTCTTTAGAATACCCCGGAGCATTTTAGGGGACTTCCAAACCACGATATTCATATGACGCCTCCTCTCCGTCCTTAACGCCGGCAGCAGACGCAGCCGCAGCCGATCAGCAGAAACGCAACCAGGAACATCAGCACACCCACCGGAAACACTGCGGCAATCAAAATTCCCGCACCCAGGGCCACGGCGAAAAGACCCAGCAGCCGGATTCCACCGCCACCGTTCCCACAGCCCCCCATTCCAAAGCCGCCAAAGCTCCCGTTTCCACAGTTCATTGCGCCACGCCTCCTTTCCTTCCCTCCCAGTATATACAACAGGGCCGTCCATGGTGTAAAAAACGCCGCCCCAAAAATGGGGGCGGCGTTTTCTCACTTTTTTTCCTGCCAATCCCGAAGAGGCTTCAACTCCTCATAGAGGCGGAGATAGCTGGCATGGCGGCTCTTTTGGATATTCCCCTGTTCCAGGGCCTCCAACACGGCGCAGCCCTTTTCACAGGTGTGGCTACACCCCACAAAGCGGCACTGGTCTAGATAAGGGGCAAACTCCAGGAAGGTCTCCGGCAGGCGGCGTTTCAGCTCCAAGTCCAGCTCCTCCGCGTCAAAGGAGGAAAAACCGGGGGTGTCCACTACCTCCGCCCCGAAGGAGAGGCGGTGCAGCTCCACGTGGCGGGTAGTGTGCCGCCCCCGGCCCAAGGCCGTGCTGACCTCTCCCACCTGGAGGTGGAAATCCGGGTCCAGTGCGTTTAGAATACTGGATTTTCCTACGCCGGAGTTACCTGTAAAGGCTGATAGCTTTCCGGTTATCAATGCCTTTAACGCCTCCATTCCCTCCCCGGTTTCCGCACTGACCCGCAGCGTTGGAAAGCCAGAGACACGGTAAATGTGGTACAGAGCGTCCGCTGGGTCCAAGTCGCACTTGTTCAGCACCACCGCTACGGCGCAGTCTTTCAGCGCCGCAATGGAGGCTACCCGGTCGATGAGGAAAGGATCCGTCTTGGGAATAGCGGCGGAGGCGATGACCACTAGTTGGTCGATATTGGCCACGGCAGGCCGGGAGAAAGCGTTTCGCCGGGGCAGAATCTTCTCCACAAAGCCCTCATTGCTGCCCAACTCCCGAAGCTCCACCCGGTCCCCTACCAAGGGGGAAATCCTCTCTTTGCGAAATTTCCCCCTGGCCCGGCATTGCAGGACCGTCTCGCCGGTATCCACATAATAGAAGCCGCTGAGGGCCTTTTGAATCCGTCCCGTCATACTATTCAAATGTTATTTCCTGGGTCTGATCCTGGGCAAGCACAGTGTCAAAATAAACCTTGATGGTCTGCGTGCCGGAGCCGGTGAGGGTCACACTGGCTGTCATATCAGAGCAAGCTACCCGTTCGGCATACTGAGGATTTTCTTCATCGCCCACGTAAACCTCTACCAGGACTGTTGAACCTCCATCCTGGGGCAGCGGAATCCCGATGGTTATTTCTTTGACAGTGATTCCCCTGCTGACTTTGAATTGAATGGTGTCCCACTCGGTAACCGTCGTATTGGGTTCCAGGCTCTGCCAGATGACGCTGTTGGGCTCGGCTTCGCTCTCCACATACTCGATGTCGGCATTGGTACAGGTCAAATACCAAGTATCTGTCAGAGACCGCAGCACTGCGTCGATCTGCTGATTCATGAAAGAGGGGACGGTTACCTGCTTTTTCTCCGGTCCCTTGCTGACGATTAAACGAATGATGTCGCCGTCTTTTAGCTCTTCGTGCTCGGCGGGCTCACTGCGGATGATATAGCCCTCGGTGATCTCGTCGTTAAACTCCATCTCCGCCTCGTCGGCCAGAATCTCCAGGTTGTATTTCTCCTTCAGGCTTTTCAGCAGTACCTTGGCCTGGGCCACAGTTTTATTGGTCACATCCAGCATTTCGCCGGTGTCCTTCCCGGCGCTGACCCAAACCTCAATGGTCAAATTTTCGCCCTTACGGTGGCTCCCCTCTGTGGGATTCTGCCGAACAATGACTCCTTCCGGGTAGTCGTCGTTAAACTCGCTGCCCTTCTCCACCAGTGTGAAGATATCCTTCACCCCAGCCAGATTGGCGGCCTGCTCCGGAGAATAGCCCAGTACGGGAGGCACCACAAAGGTCTGGGGCTCCTGGGCCTGTTGTCCAATGGACTCGGAGACCATCTTAAACAGCACCACCGCCAGAGCCAGGGCCAGCACGATGGCCACGCCTACCAGCACCTTCACCCCAGCGCCGCCGCCTCTCCGGGGCGGCTCATAGTCGTCGTCATAATCTCGGAAGCGCTCCCGGACCCGCTCCGGCTCCCGTTCCCGGCTCTTGGCCGCAGGATGAAGCGTCCGGTCATAGGTACGGATGGGCTGGGTGGGTTCTGCTGGCTCCTCCGGACGGAGGTCCATCATGGTGAAGTCCAGGTTGATGTTGGGGTTTTTCCGGAAATCCTCCAGGTCGGCGATCATGGTGTCAGCAGAGGCGTAGCGGCGGCTAAGGTCCGGGGTCATGGCCTTCATGCAGATCAGCTCCAGCTGGGCCGGGATTTCCGCATTCAGTTCCCGAGGGGCCAGAGGCACGGCGCTGAGATGCTGGATGGCTACGGACACAGCGGAATCCCCCTCAAAGGGCAGCCGCCCGGTGAGCATTTCATACATGACCACGCCGGAAGAATAGATGTCGCTGCGGGCGTCAGTCCGCTCCCCTCTCGCCTGTTCCGGCGAAATGTAGTGAACGGAGCCCAGGGCCTCCTGGGTCAGGGTTTGGGCGGAGTTTTCCAGGCAGGCGATGCCGAAATCAGCTACCTTCACGCTGCCGTCCCGAAGGACCATCACGTTTTGGGGCTTGATGTCCCGATGGACGATGCCCCGGCTGTGGGCATGGCTGAGGCCTCGCATAATCTGGGTGATGAAGTGCAGCGACTCCCGCCAATTCAGCTGACCCCGCTTCTCCATGTACTGCTTTAGTGTGATGCCGTCGATAAGCTCCATGACGATATATTCCGTGTCCCCCCCCCGGCTCACGTCGTAGACCGACACGATATTGGGATGAGACAGCTGGGCCACGGCCTGGGACTCGGCGTTGAACCGGCGGCGGAAATCCTCGTCCTGGGCCAGGTCCGGTTTCAGGACCTTCACCGCCACCAGACGGTTTAGGCGCTGGTCCCTAGTCTTGTAAACCACCGCCATGCCCCCGGTGCCGATGCGCTCCAGTATCTCATAGCGGTTATCCAGTGTTTTTCCAATGTACGGATCCATGCGGCTCCTCCTTCCTTAGAGTTTCTTCGCCAGGACAACGGTCACGTTGTCCGACGCGCCCCGGCTCTTGGAGATGGCCAGCAGGCGTTCCATGCAGGTGTTTGTGTCGCTGTGGAGAACCTCCCGCATAATCTCCTCGTCCGTCACGGTGTTCACCAGCCCATCCGTGCACAGCAGGAGAAACTCCCCCGGCAGCAGCTGGCAGGTGTAGCAGTCGCACTCCGGGTCCACGTCCGGGCCCAGGGCCCGGGTGATAAGGTTCCGGTTTGGATGGCGGCGGGCCTCCTCAGCGGTGATGTCTCCCCGCTCCAGCATATGCTCCACCAGAGAGTGGTCCCGGGTAACCTGGTGAATACGCTCTTTGTTGATATGGTAGGCCCGGCTGTCCCCCACGTTGGCGATGACCACGCCGCCGTCAAAGGAAACGGCGGAGACCAGGGTGGTTCCCATGTTGTGGTATTCCTCCGAGGTCCGGGCGGCCGCCCGCACGGCGCGGTTGGCCAGGGCCACCGCTACCACGGAGACCTCTCGTAGACGGTCCGGCTTTGCCTCCGGGGAGAGGCGCTTTTCCATCTCCGCGGAAAAGGTGTCCACGGCAATGCGGCTGGCCAACTGCCCTCCGGCGGCTCCGCCCATTCCGTCGCAAACCACACAGATCGTGTGTCCAAAGGCCGTTTTCACCGCATAGGCGTCCTGATTCTCTTTGCGGACGAGGCCGGTGTCGGTCATGCTCCATAGGTTCATCATTGGGAATCCTCCCCTTTCTCTGCCTTTCTGCGGAGCTGTCCGCAGGCGGCGTCTATATCTCCACCCAGGCTTCGCCGCACAGTGGCGGTGAGGCCGTGAGATTCCAGACGTTTTTGAAACGCCGCCGTCCGACGGGAGGGCCGGAAGGGGCTTTCCGCCACGTCGTTCAGCGGAATCAGATTTACATGGCCGGGCATCCCCCGCAGCCGCTTGGCGATGAGGTCCGCCTGCCAGTCCTGGTCGTTTACGCCGTCGATCATGGCATACTCAAAGGAAATCCGCCGCCCGGTCTTTTCAAAATAGTTGTGACAGGCGGCAAACAGCTCCTCCACGTCATAGGCCCGGTTGACGGGCATGAGCCTAGCCCGGGTTTCCCGGTCCGGCGCGTGGAGGGATACGGATAAGGTCAATTGCAAACCCAGCTCAGCCAGGCGGCGGATGCCGGGCAGGACGCCGCAGGTGGACAGGGAGATGTGCCGCATCCCAATGTTCATCCCGTCAGAGCTGTTGACAATCTCCAGGAATTTCAGCACGGCGTCCAGGTTGTCCATCGGTTCGCCAATACCCATCAGCACGATGTTGGAGATCGGAGCCCCGGAGTCCTTCCCGGTAAATACCACCTGATCCAGCAGCTCCCCTGGGGTCAGGTCCCGGACCTTTCCCGCGATGGTGGACGCACAGAAGGCGCAGCCCATCCGGCAGCCCACTTGAGAGGAGATGCAGACGGTATTCCCATGGTGATAGCGCATCAGCACGGACTCAATGCAGTTGCCGTCCGCCAGCTCCCAGAGGTATTTAATGGTACCATCCTTAGCGGAAACCTGTTTCCGGGCCACCATTGGAACGCTTAGGACACAAGTTTCCGTCAGACGCTCCCGCAGAGCGCAGGGCAGATTGGACATCTCGTCAAAGGAGGCCACACCCCGGCTCAGCCAGGAGAAAACCTGCTTTCCCCGGAAGGAGGGCTCCCCCAGTCTCTGGAGAAAGTCACGCAGCTCCGGGAGGGTCATAGATTTGATATCGGTCATGGTTCGCCTCAAACGCGCCGCGTCATGCGGCAGATGTAAAAGCCGTCGGTGCCGTGGAGGTGGGGCCAGAGGGTCAGTTGCCCCTCAGCTTGTCCAATGGGTCCCGGCAGGTGAAACCTTTCCCGGGAAAACTCCGGGTTGGAGCCCAGAAACGCGTCCGTCACTTCCTCGTTCTCCTCCGGCAGGATGGTACAGGTGGAATACAGCAGTGTTCCGCCGGGGCGGACGTAACAGGCGGCGTTCTCCAGAATGGCACTTTGAATCACCGGCAGGGTAAAGAGATCATCCGCCCTTTTCCGCCGGATATCCGGCTTCTTGCGGAGGATGCCCAGGCCGGAGCATGGGGCGTCCACCAGTACCAGGTCAAAGCCGTCCCGCCACTCTTCCCGGAAAATCCGCCCGTCGGCGGCCTCCGTGCGGATGAAGGTCAGGCCCAGCCGGGCCGCCCCCTCCCGGACGCGCTTCAGCTTATTCTCGTGGAGATCGCAGGAGATAATTTCTCCCCGGTCCTCCATAGCAATGGCGGCGGCAAAGGATTTTCCGCCGGGGGCGGCGCACACGTCCAGTACTCGGCCTTTGGGCCCCGCCGCCAGCACCGCCAGCCGGGCCGCCGGGTCTTGAATGTAAATCATGCCGTCCCGGAACGCCTGGAGACGCTCCAGGTCCCCCGTGCCTTGCAGCAGCAGACAGTCCGGAAGCCACGGGTGCGGCTCCGCCCGGACGCCCTCGGCCTCTAAGGCACGTACCGCTTCCTCCGTGGAACAGCGGCGGGTGTTAACCTGGGCGGCGGCGGGAGGCTGGCGGTTACTGTTGATTAAAAACGCCTCCGCTCCCTCCCGGCCCAGCAAGGCCAACAGCCGCTTCACCAGCCATTTCGGGTGGCTGTAACGGATGGAAAGGTATTTGGCCTCATCCCGATCCGGAATGGCGGGCAGAGCCTCCTTCTCCCGGCAGAGCCGCCGGAGGACGGCGTTGACCAAGCCCGCCGCCGCTCCCCTTCCCGCGCCCTTGGCCAGCTCCACCGACGTGTGAACGGCGGCGTTGTCCGGCACCCGGTCCAGAAAGAGAATCTGATAGGCCCCGATCCGCAGAATATCCGCCAGGGGCGGCTGGAGGTGGTCCAGCTTCTGGGAGCAGAAGCCGGAGAGGTAAAAGTCCAGCAGCGTCTCGTTCTGGATGACGCCGTAGACAATCCGGCCGCACAGCCCCGCGTCGGCGGGCGAAAGCCCCTTTAGATGCGATCCCAGCGCCGCATCCGCCCAGGCCCCCCGCACGCGGCAGGCGGTCAGGACGGCCAGCGCTTCCCCACGGGCGCTCATCCCCGGCCTCCGCCCCGGCGGCCGTCACGCCCGCCGTTCCGGCCCAGGAAGATGAGCACATACCGCAGCAGCTGCAATGCGGACATCAGCAACGCCGCCACATAGGTCAGCGCCGCCGCCCGGAGGACCTTCCGGGCCCCGGTCAGCTCCTCATGGTCCAGCAAATTCCGGCCCTCAATGGTCTCCAAAGCCCGGCGGGAGGCGTTGAACTCCACCGGCAGGGTCACCAGCTGGAAAAACGTCGTCAGGGAAAACAGCAGGATTCCCACCAAAAACAGGCTTTGGCTGTAGAACAGCAGCCCGATGAGCAGCAGAATCATGGAACAGCGGGAGCCCAGATTCGTCACAGGCACAATGGCGCTTCGCAGACGAACCGGAGCGTAGCCCACGGCGTACTGGACGGCGTGGCCCGCCTCGTGGGCCGCCACACCCACCGCCGCCACGGTGGCGGTGGAGTAGACGGCTTGGGAGAGATAGATGGTATTGTCCCGGGGATCGTAGTGGTCCGTCAGCTTGCCCCAGGTGGAGGTGATGGTTACATCGTAAACCCCGTTAGCCCGGAGCACCGCCTCCGCCGCCTGGGCGCCGGTGAGGCGGCGGCGGTTGGAGACCCGGCTGTACTTATCGAAGTTGCCGCTGACCTGGACCTGGGCCCAGAGGGACAGGATCATCACTGGGATCAGCAGAAGGAAATAGATGTTGTTGGCAAGGAAATTTCCATAGCCACCATAATAATAAGGCATAAGCACCCTCGAATTTTAGCGTTGAATGGGATGTCCCAATAAATAAGCCCCGGCGGACATGCGCTTGCCGCCTTTGGCCTGGAGCTCCGTCACCCGGAGGATCTTTCCGTCGCCGCAGGCGAGGTCGATCCCCTGCTTCCCCGCCGCCGTCACCGTGCCGGGGCGGGCCGAAGTTTTCTCTCCGGTTTCCCGCACGGCGTAGAGCTTCATCTCCTCGCCGCTGATGACGTCCGTCGCCGCGCAGGGCCAGGGAATCAGGCCCCGGACCTGACAGCTGATTTCATGGGCGGAGCGGGTCCAGTCCACAGGGGACAGCTCCTTCCCCAGCATGGGGGCGTAGGTGTGTTTTTCGTGGTTCTGGGGAATACGCGCGGCAGTCCCATCCGCAAGAGCTTTGACGGTCTCCGAAAGGGCCTCCGCCCCTAGCTCCGCCAGGCGCTGGGTAAGCGTCTGGGCGTCCTCCGTCTCGCCGATGGAGGTGGACTTTTGCAGGATGACGTCCCCCGCGTCCAACTCCTTGGCCATATACATGATGGAGACGCCGGTCTCCGCCTCCCCGTTCAGCACCGCCCAGTTGATGGGCGCCGCCCCCCGGTACTTGGGCAGCAGGGACGAGTGGACGTTGATGGAGCCCAGGGGCGGCACGTTCAAAATGTCCTCCGGCAGCAGCTTTCCATAAGCCGCCACCACAATCAGCTCCGGTTTCAGGGAGCGCACCAACTCCAAGCTCTCGGAATTCCGCAGGGTTGCAGGTTGGTAAACCGCCAAATTCTTTGTGGTGGCATATTCCTTTACAGGCGTTGGCGCAAGCTTATGTCCCCGGTTTTTCGGTTTGTCCGGCTGGGTCAGAACGCCGCAAATCTCGTGTCCGTCCTCCACTAGGCGTCGAAGGGAGGACACGGCGAAGTCCGGCGTGCCCATGAAAAGAACGCGCATCAGCCCGCCCCCTCTTCCTGATTGAAATACTCCTCCACTTCCTCGTCCGTCAGGAAGCGTTCAATGTGCTCCGTATACAGGTGGCCGTCCAGGTGCTCCAGCTCATGGCAGAAGCAGCGGGCTGTCAATCCCTCACCTTCTACCTCAAACCAATTTCCATCCCGGTCCTGGGCTCGAACGCGGACATAGCTGGGCCGGGTCACCAGCCCCCACTTTCCGGGAACGCTGAGGCAGCCCTCCGGGCCGGTTTGCTCTCCACTCTGGGCGACAATGGCGGGATTGATCAGCTCGATATACTCCTCCGTGTCATCATCCATCACCACACAGGCCCGGCGGAGAATGCCCACCTGGGGAGCCGCCAATCCCGCACCTCCCGCCTCGGAAAGGGTATCCAGCAAGTCGTCCATCAGCGCGTGCAGACGACGGTTGAAATCCGTCACCGGGCGGCAGACCTTATTTAAGCAGTCCTCACCCTGTACCACGATTTTGCGCAATGCCATTCCTTGAACCTCCTACTCCGCGGCGTTGCACTCCGCGAATAGATTAAATCCCCGGTTCGCTCCATTTCCGGCGAAGGCCCGCAGCAGCCCGCCGATTTCCTCCCGGGTCTCTTTGTTATTTTTCCCTACCAGAAGAATTCGGTAGCGATAGCGGTTGTTTACCTTTAAAACCGGGGCCGGAGCGGGGCCTAAAACCTCGCTGTCCCCGAAGTGTCCCCGCAATGCGTCCCGCACACCGATGGCCGCCCGAAGCACCGCCCCCTCCTCCGCCCCGGAGACAGTGAGGGTGAACAGGTCCGCGAAGGGCGGCAGGCGGCGGAGCCGGCGCATACGGATTTCGCTCTCATAAAATCGCGCATAGTCCTGCCGGGCGGCGCATTGTATCACGTCGTTCCCCGGCGTGTAGGTCTGAATGATGGCCCGGCCGGATTTGCCACCCCGGCCTGCCCGGCCCACTACCTGGGTCAAGAGGCTGAAGGTCCGTTCCGCCGCCCGGTAATTCTCCAAATACAGCGAGAGATCGGCGGCCAGGACCCCCACTAGGGTCACGTTCTCAAAATCCAGCCCCTTGGCCACCATCTGCGTACCCAGTAGGATCGGAATGTGCTCCTTCTCAAAGCGCCGCAGCAGCTTTTCATGACCTTCCGCCGTGGTGTCCGCGTCCATCCGCAGCAACTTCACACCGGGAAACAGAGCCGTTAGCTCCTCCTCTACTTTCTGGGTGCCCGCTCCTACCCGCTTCATGATGCCGCCGCAAGCCGGACAAGCCTCGAAACTTCGCTGGGAGTGACCGCAGTGGTGGCACATCAGCCGCCCATTGGCGGAGTGATAGGTTAGCGGGGCGCTGCACCGGGGACACTCCGGCACGTGGCCACACTCCCCGCAAAGCAACATCCGACTGCTGCCCCGGCGGTTTAAAAAGAGGATGCTCTGCTCTCCTCTTTCCAGGTTTTGTTCCAGCTCCCGCCGGAGGTCCGCCCCGATGAGGCCGGAATTCCCGGCCTTGATCTCCTGACGAAGATCGGCGATGAGAACCTGAGGCAGATTCTGTTCGTTGTACCGGCGGCGAAGCGTCGCTTTATGGTACCGTCCTTCCTCCGCCGCCCAGGCCGTTTCCACAGAGGGCGTGGCGGAGCCCAGGACCAGCAGGGCCTTATCCCGGGCACAGAGGTATTTAGCCACGTCCCGGGTGTGATACCGGGGCGGATTTTCCGAAAGATAGCTACCTTCTTGCTCCTCATCCAGGATGATGATACCAAGATTTCGCAGGGGGGCAAAAATGGCGGAACGGGTGCCCAGCACCACCTTGACCTCTCCCCGGCGGATGCGCTTCCACTGGTCGTAGCGCTCCGTCATGCGGAGGCCGCTGTGGAGCATCGCCACATCCTCCCCAAAATAGGAGGAGAATTTCCCCATCATCTGGGGAGTTAACACAATTTCCGGCACCAGGACAATGGCGGTTCTTCCTTTGGACAGTATCTCCTGGACTAGCCGCAAATAGACCTGGGTTTTTCCGCTGCCCGTCACGCCCTGGAGCAGCGCACCGGAGGCCCGACCCGCCTCCGCTAATTTCCAAAGCCCGTCAAACGCCGTTTGCTGTTCCTCGTTCAGCACAATGGGCGGCCCCGGCTCTATGCTTTCCGGCAGGGAGAGCCGCAGTTCTTCCATCTCGGAAAAGGCCAGCAATCCCGCCTTTTCCATCCCCCGGAGCATCCTGGTGGAAGCGCCGGTGAAGTAGGTAATATCCGCGCAGGCAGTCCGCCCGTTGGCGGCCAACAGCTTCACCACCTCGTAACGGGCGGGAGAGGAACGCCGCTTTGCCTCCGTCAGGGCCAGGGCCTCCTCAGCGCTGAGGGCCAACTCCGCCATCCGCCGGGTTTTGTCCCCCACCTTCTGCTTCACCGCCGTCTCGTGCCAGACGACGCCCGCCTTTTCCAGAGCCCGGAGGGCCAGAAGGGCACCGTCGCCATGGGCATCCCGCAAAACCTCCAGCCCGGCAGAGCCGCCGGAGGACTCCAGCGTCTCCAGGACCTCGATTCCATGGCGGATGCCCCCGGCGGCGGACCGGGCCGTCTCGGGGTCCAGCTCGGCCTGAAGCCGCCAGATCTCCTGGAGGCGGTACCACAGCCCGGCGGGCAGAATGGTCCGCACCGCCTCGGGCATGGTGCAGAAATACCGCTGCCGCATCCAGAGAGCCAGGGCCAGCCCGTCGCTGTCCAGCACCGGCTCCCGGTCCAGAACGGCGGAAAGAGCTTTCAGCCCCCGAGCCTTCTTACCCTCGCCCCGGGCCAGGATCATGCCCTCCGACAGTCGGTTTCCCCGCCCAAAGGGCACGGTTACCCGGACGCCGGGAAGCGCCAGTTCTTCCAGCTCTGCCGGGACCAAGTAGTCATAGGGCTTGTCAATGTGATAGGGCGCGGCGCTGACCGCCACTTTTACGATGGAACCGGTCTCCATTCCGGGGCGTTACGCCTCTTCGGAGGCAACGTCCTCCCCAGCGGCGGTAAGCTTGCCGTCGGCTACCTCGTGAATGGCCAGGGTTACGGGCTTCTCGTCCAGGTGCTCGCCGTTGGCCTCGGCCTCCTCGGCAATCTGGCGGGCTCGGCGGGCCACCACGTTCACCAGCATATAGCGGTTGGGAATATAGGAATTGAGCTTGCTCATGGCGGGATACAGCATCATGGTAAATCGACTTCCTTTCAAACTTCTCTGACTTCAATCTATGGCCATCAGCTTCCGCTGATGATTTCCATACGCTCCATGGAACGGCAGTGTTCCGCCGTCATAATGGCGTCCAGCTCCATGGCGGCGTTTTCGATGGTGTCGTTAATGACAAAATAGTGGTAGGCTCCGGCGGTCCGGCACTCCACCTTGGCCCGTAGCAGTCGCTTTTCGATTTTTTCTGGGCTGTCGGTTCCCCGGAGGGTCAGGCGGCGGGCCAGCTCCTCCCAGCTGGGGGGAGCTATGAAGATCAAAACGGCCTCCGGCCGCTTGTGGGCAATTTGCAAGGCACCCTGAACGTCAATTTCCAAAATTACGTCCCGGCCCGCCTCCATGGCTTCGTCCACAAAGCGCTTGGGCGTGCCGTAGAAGTTGCCCACATACTCGGCGTACTCCAAAAAGGCGTCCTGCGCCATCCATTCATGGAAGGTGTCCACATCCAAGAAGTGGTAGTGAACGCCGTTTTCCTCCCCGGTCCGAGGCGGACGGGTGGTGGCGGAGACGGAGACGTACACGTCCTTCCGCTTCTCCAGCAATACCTTTAATACGCTGCCCTTCCCCACGCCGGAGGGACCGGACACGATAAACGTCTTTCCCTTTTTCATACTTCCTCCTCTTCCCCCGCGCCGAATTTTTCCGGCGGCAGGGCCGATAAAATCACATGGTCGCTGTCCATGATGAAGATGGACGCGGTTTTTCTCCCATAGGTGGCGTCAATGAGCATTCCCCGCTCCCGGCTCTCCTGGGTCATACGGCGGATAGGGGCGGAGTCGGGACCCACAATGGCCACCACCCGCTCCCGGGAAACCATGCTTCCAAAACCGATGTTAATAAACTCCATGCCTTACTCCACATTCTGCACCTGTTCACGCATCTTCTCCACCTCGGCCTTCATGTTCACCACGACCTGGGCGATGGATACGTCGCCGCATTTGGACCCGATGGTATTGGACTCCCGATTGACCTCTTGGATGAGGAAGTCCATTTTCCGTCCCATGGGCTCCGTGGCCTCCAGCATGGTCCGCAACTGGGCCACATGGCTCCGCAGGCGGACGGTTTCCTCGTCCACCGCCACCTTGTCGGCGTAGATGGCCGCCTCGGTGAGGATGCGCTGGGGATCGATGGTTACGCTTTGCAGAGCCTCCTGCATCCGGGCGGTAAGCTTGGAGTGGTACTCCGCCACGGTCTCCGGGGAGCGGGCCTCCACCTGGGCGGTGCAGCTTTCAATGGTGGTAAGCCGGTTTCCAATGTCCTCCGCCAGCCGGGCCCCCTCCACGCCCCGCATCTCGTTGAAGGCGGCCAGGGCCGTGTCCAGCACGGCGCAGAGGTCGGCGCTGACGGCCTCCAGGTCCTCGTCCGCCTTGGTGACGGAGAGTACGTCCGGAAACCGGGCCAGCACCTCCGGCGTCACATTGTAGGACGTAGAACCACAGACCTCCGCCAGCTCATTCAAAGCGGCGACGTACTGGCCCGCCAGCTCCCGATTGACGGCCACCTTGGTCACGTCGGCAGCGGAGGCGTCCACAGTGACAAACACGTCCACCTTTCCTCGGGAGACCGCCTTCTGGACCCGCGCTTTCAGCGCATCCTCAGCAAAGATATACAGTCGGGGCATTTTCACCGTGCAGTCCAGGTAGCGGTTGTTGACCGCTCGGACCTCCACGGTGATATCCCGACTGTTTCGCGTCTCTCTGGCCCGGCCATAGCCGGTCATGCTTTTGATCATGATGGTCTCCCCTTATAATTCAGATAAAGCAACAGTATCCACCGTTGCACAGAGTATAGGCGCAGCACAGGGTCAAACAGGGATTCCCGGCGCACAGGGTCCCGAAGGGCTCTCCCCCGGGGCGGTAAACATTTCCGTTTTGCATCAGATTCAACGCCCGCCGGTACTCCAGGTTATTAGGCTCTATCTGACAGGCGGTCTCATAATACCGCAATGCCTCGTCCATCCAGCCCCGGCGGTAGCACACCGCGCCTTTAAGGAAGTTCCACTCCGCGCCGTGGTCGCTGACGTTGTTTAAAAGCGCTTCCGCCCGGGCGATATCGCCCGCCTGAATGGCGGCCCGGACCTGTTGGAGAACGGAAGAACCACCGGAACCGTAAGACTGCTGCCAGCCCCCGGCATAGGAAGACCCGGGACCGCCAGCCCTTCCCCCACCGCCGCCGCGCCGTTTGTTGATTTCCTCGTAAGCGGCGTTGATGTCCTTCATTTTCTCCTGGGCCAGGTCGGCCAGGGGATTGTCATGATAGTTGTCCGGGTGGTATTTTCTCGCCAGCTCCCGATAGGCCCGTTTGACCTCCTCGTCGGTGGCGCTCTCCGAAATACCAAGTACCTGATAGGGATCGTTCATGTGTTTTTCTCCTGTGCTTCTCTCTTGTTTCCTCCGCCTCCGCGGAAGGTCCCCTCCAGAACCGCCTTTCCCACGCGGAAAAAGCCGGTGTATAGGGTGGTTTCCAAAACCGGCGTCCAGACGCCGAAGTCCCACAGCTCAAAAGCGGTAGCCATCATATGAATAGAATGGTCCAGAGTAGCGGCAAAGCTCTCCCGGGCTTCCTCTGTCCAGACGCCGTTCGTCAGCCCATAGCGCAGAGCCACCGGATTGTAATTCCCGGAAGCGGCGTCCTTCCGCAAATCGTCCGCCGCGTCCACCAGATAGACCCAACGGCCCAGGTGATAGAAAAGCTGCTCCAGCACCCGCCGCCGCACCGGCTCGTCCACCGCCTGGGCAGCTCCTTGCAACAGCACGGCAAACGTATCCGCCGCCCGGTCCATGGAGTGGCAGTTTTCCCGCTCCAGCTCCGACAGCAGACGGAGCTGGCGACGGGTGGAGACGTCAAAGTCCGGCCGGGCCTCAGCCGCTTTCCGATAGGCCCGCTCCAAAACGGCGGAAACTCC
>CATOKC010000017.1 GCA_951800675.1 uncultured Oscillibacter sp. | reverse complement strand
GCCGCCCAGGGCGCCCATGACCATGATGCCCTCCAGGCCGATGTTGATGACGCCGGAGTGCTCGGAGAAGCAGCCGCCCAGGGCCACCAGCAGAAGCACCGACGCGAAAATCAGCGTATATTGCAGCAGTAAGATCATTTCCCGTCTCCTCCTTTCCCAGCAGCCGCATTCTTCTTCTCATCCCGGCGGTTCAGCCAGGCATTCAGCGCCGTCTTGAAGAAGAGGACAAAGCCGCAGAGGTAGATGATCAAGGCAGAGATGAAGTCGGAAATCTGGGAGGAGTACATGGTCTTGTCCACGTAGGCGCCCCCGTTGGTGATGTGCTGGATGAAGTAGGAGGAGAAGATGGCCCCGATGGGGTTCAGTCCGCCCAGGAAGGCGGCGGCGATGCCGTTGAAGCCCATGGCGGGGACGGCGGACTGGGTGCACTGCCACTGCTCGAAGCCGGAGAGGAACAGCATGGCCGCGCCCATGCCGGCGAGCCCGCCGGCGATGGCCATGGTGAGGATCAGGTTCTTCCGCTCCCGCATGCCGCAGTATTTGGCGGCGAATTTGTTGCAGCCGGTGGCTTTCAGCTCATAGCCCAGCTTGGTTTTCTCCAGCAAAACCCACACCAGCACCGCCGTCAGGATGGCCAGGGGAATCGCCAGGCCCACGTACTGGTTCTTGCTGAACAGGGCCCCCAGACCCAGGGAGGGCAGCAGAGCCCCCTCGTTGGTGCTGGAGAGGGTAAAGGTATAGGGGCTGGTCTCCTCCTTCACCAGGGTCAGCAGCATGTTCACGGCGTAGAGGCTGATCCAGTTCAGCATGATGCAGGAAATGACCTCGTTGACGTTGCAGTAGGCCTTCAGCAAACCGGAGATCGCCCCCAGGGCGGCCCCCGCCAGAATAGCGGCAATCAGGCACAAAAACCAGGGCAGCTTCAGCCCCAGGGCGCAGTACAGCGCCGCTCCGGTGCCCACCACGTACTGGCCCGCCGCGCCGATGTTGAACAGGCCCACCTTATAGGCGAAGAGCACCGACAAACTGCACATCAGCAGCGGGGCGGTTTTCACCAGGGTGCTGCCGAAGTAGCGGAGCTGGGCCGTGGACTTGGAGTAGGTCATGAAGTTTTCCACGATGGCTAAAATAGCCCCGTTGGCCCCGGCGGGGTTGATGAGGAGCAGGGCGATGTAGCCCACCAGCAGACCCAGCAGGATGCACAGCAAAGACGCCAGCAGCGACTGGACCGCGCCGTTGCGCAGCAGGGAGGTTTTTTCTCTTTTCATGCCTTACGCCCCCTTCTTCTTCGCGCCGGCCATGTAGAGGCCCAGCTCTTCCACCGTGACCTGCTTGGGGTCGAACTCGCCCACGATTTCCCCTTCGTACATGACCAGAATCCGGTCGGAGACGTTCATGACCTCGTCCAGCTCCAGGCTCACCAGCAGCACACCCTTTCCGGCGTCCCGCTGGGCCACGATCTGCTTGTGTATGTACTCGATGGCGCCCACGTCCAGGCCCCGGGTGGGCTGGACGGCGATGAGCAGCTCCGGGTCCTTGTCGATCTCCCGGGCGATGATGGCCTTTTGCTGGTTGCCGCCGGACATGCTCCGGGCCGCCGTGACGGGACCCTGGCCGGAACGGACGTCGTACTGCTCAATGAGGCCCACGGCGTACTCCCGTATGGCCTTCCGTTTCAAAAAGCCCGTCGGGGTGACGAAGTGGCTCTCAAAATACCGCTGGAGCACCATGTTGTCCTCCAGGGAGTAGTCCAGAACCAGGCCGTGCTTGTGCCGGTCCTCGGGGATGTGGCTCATGCCGGAGGTATTCCGCTTGCGGATGGGGGCCTTGGTGATGTCCTGGCCGCCCAGGGTCAGCGTGCCCTCCTTCAGGGGTTCCAGGCCGGAGATGCCGTAGACCAGCTCCGTCTGGCCGTTGCCGTCGATGCCCGCGATGCAGACGATTTCGCCCCGGCGGACCTGGAAGGTCACGTCCTTGACGGCGTTGTTTTTGTGCCGCTTGGAGGCCACGGTCATGCCCCTTACGTCCAGCACCACCTCGCCGGGCTTGGAGGGGGCCTTTTCCACCACGAAGTTCACGTCCCGGCCCACCATCATCCGGCTCAGCTCCTCCTGGGAGCTGGCGGCGATGTCCACGGTGCCGATGTACTTGCCCTTGCGCAGCACGGAACAGCGGTTGGCCACGGACATGATTTCGTTGAGCTTGTGGGAGATAAACAGGATGCTCTTCCCCTCGGCGGAGAGGTTTTTCATAATCTGCATCAGCTCGTCGATCTCCTGGGGGGTCAGCACGGCGGTGGGCTCGTCGAAAATCAGGATCTCATTTTCCCGGTACAGCATCTTCAAAATCTCGGTGCGCTGCTGCATGCCCACGGTGATGTCCTCCACCAGGGCGTCCGGGTCCACATGAAGGCCGTACTTCTCCGAGAGGGCCAGCACCTTCTCCCGGGCCTCTCCCTTCTGGAGGAAGCCATGCTTGCAGGGCTCCACGCCCATGATGATGTTGTCCAGCACCGTAAAGCACTCCACCAGCTTGAAGTGCTGGTGGACCATGCCTATCCCTAAGTCGTTGGCGTCGTTGGGGTCCTTGATGGAGACCACCTGGCCGTCCTTTTTGATCACGCCCTCCTCCGGCTGGTACAGGCCGAACAGCACGCTCATCAGCGTGGATTTTCCGGCGCCGTTTTCGCCCAGAAGAGCGTGAATCTCGCCCTTTTTCAGCTGTAACGTGATATTGTCGTTGGCCACGATGCCGGGGAACCGCTTGGTGATATTCAGCATCTCAATGGCGTAACTCTGTTCCAATTTCACAACCTCCTCCTTCTCTGTTTCCCGGAACCCTTTGCGAAAAAATAGGTTCTTGTTTATTGTACCATATCCCGTCCTGGATTTCAAAGCATTTTTTGAAATTTTTCACAAAGTTGACCTTTTCTCTCCACAAGCCACCGGAAAGTAAAAAAGTGAGGACGGGAAGATCCCGTCCTCACAGTGCTTGAGGGGGTTTTTACTTGATGTTGCCCAGATCGTTGACCGTGATATTGGAGACGGCGGGCATAGCGGAGATGTCGTCGGAGACGGTGATTTTGCCGTCGAACATATCCTTCACCAGGGCCTTGTAGTCGTCCTGGGAGAAGCCGTCGCCCCACTGGGTGGTGTCCATGGGCAGCAGGACATAGTTGGCGGAGGGATCGTCGCCGGAAACCAGGCCCAGGGCCTCGGCCTTGCCGCCGTAGTTTCCGAAGTTGCCCGCGGCCACCTCGTCCAGCATGTGGTTGACCGTGGCGGCCAGGCCCTTCATGGCGGAGGTCAGGGTCACGCCCTCGCCGTAGGCGGCGTCCAGGGTGAAGCTCTGGTCCACGTCCACGCCGATGACCTTGGTGCCGGGCACCTTGGCGGCCGCCTCACCGGCGGAGGTGCAGATGCCGCCGCCGCAGGCGAAGACCGCCTGGACGCCCAGGTTCTGATACCAGTTGTCCGCGTAAGCGGTGATGTCGGGATCTCCGAAGAACTGGTTGCCGTAGACATACTCGACGGTGGCGTCCACGCCCAGCTCACCGGCGGCGGCGTCCACGCCCTGGACGAAGCCGTAGCCAAAGCGCTGCACGGCGGGAACCGCCATGCCGCCCAGGTAACCCAGGTGGGTGTAGCCCAGCTTCACGGCGGCGACGCCGGCCATGTAGCCGCAGAGCTCCTCCTTATAGACAGCGCAGTACACGTTGCTGGGAACGGCCATGCCGCCCAGGTCGCCCTCGCTGACGTCCAGGGCGATGAAGGTGATCTCGGGATAAACGTCGGCCACTTGGGCGATGGTCTCGCCAAAGGCGAAGCCGGGCATGACGATGACATTATAGTCCTCGTCGGCGGCCTTTTCCACCATGGCTACGCGCTCGGCGGTGGAGTCTCCGGCGGGCTTGTAGTAGGTGAATTCCACGCCGTTGGCCTCGCTCCAGGCCTTGCTGGCCTCGTAGGTGGTCTGGTTAAAGGACTGGTCCGTGATATCGCCGTAGTCCGTGATCATAGCGACCCGGACGTCGGAGGCCTCGCCGCCCTGGTCTCCGCCGTCATCAGCGGGGGTGGCGGCGGGCTCCTGCTGGCTGTCGGAGTTGCCGGAGTCTCCAGTATTTCCGGAGTCGTTGCCGCCGCAGGCGGCCAGGGACAGCGCCATCGCCAAAGTCAGCAGGACAGCAAAAAACTTCTTCATGGGTATCAACCTTCCTTCCATATGTTCCTCTGAAAACAGAGGTCGGCCTCAGCGGGCCAAGCCTATTATAACAATACCTTCTATAGATTTCAAGGCAATTCGCAAAATGTTTTCCTTTTGGGGAAAACGCCGGAAGTCTACCTTCTTAGACTTCTTCCATTTGGACGGCAGTTTCCAGGGCGATTTCCATCATCTCCGTCAGGGAGCTCCGCCGCTCCTCGGGGGGAAGCTCCTCCTTTGTGACCAGGTTGTCGGTGACGGAGCAGATGGTCAGGGCCCGCTTCCCCGCCTCGGCGGCGGTGGCGTAGAGGCCCGCCGTCTCCATGTCGATGGCCAGCACCCCCATGGGGGCCCACTCCAGGCCGCTTCCCTTTTTATAGTAGAACACGTCGGAGCTGAGGATGTTTCCCACCGGGGGCTCCAGCCCCCGCTTCCGGGCCGCGGCCACGGCGGTCTCCAAAAGCCGGAAGTCCGCGATGGGGGCAAAGACCCCGGGAAGGCCGAAGTGGTGGGCGAAGTTGGAGTCCGTACAGGCCCCCTGGGCGATGACCAAATCCCGGAGCTTCAGCCTTTCGCTGAGGGCCCCGGTGGTGCCCACCCGGATGATGTTCTCCACGCCGTAGAAGTGGAAGAGCTCGTGGGCGTAAATGCCGATGCTGGGGATGCCCATGCCGGAGGCCATGGTGGAAACCTCCACGCCGTGGTAGGTCCCCGTCCAGCCCTGGACGCCCCGGACGTTGTTCACCAGCCGGGGGTTTTCCAGGAAGGTCTCGGCAATGAACTTTGCCCGGAGGGGGTCTCCGGGCATGAGGACGGTCTTTGCGAACGCGCCCTTGGCGGCCTCGTTGTGGGGAGTTCCGCCCATATCAGCCCTCCAGGGCCTTCACGGCCTTGACGATCCGGCTGGTGCCCAGGCGGGAGGCCCCCAGGTTGAGGAAGTCCTCCGCGTCCTTTAAATCGGCGATGCCTCCGGCGGCCTTGATTTTTACGTTGGGCCCGACGTGCTTGGCGAAGAGGGCCACGTCCTCCCGGGTGGCCCCGCCGCCGCCAAAGCCGGTGGAGGTCTTGATATAGTCCGCCCCGGAGGCGGTGACAATCTCGCACATCTTCACTTTTTCCTCGTCGGTGAGGAGGCAGCACTCGATGATGACCTTGAGGAGCTTGCCCTTGCAGGCGGCCTTAATGGCCTTGATTTCCGCCAGGAGCTCATCCCACTTTTGGTCCTTCACCCAGCCGATGTTGATGACCATATCCACTTCCTCCGCCCCGTTGTCCACGGCGTCCGTTGCCATGAAGCATTTGGCGGCGGTGGTGTCATAGCCGTTGGGGAAGCCGATGACCGTGCAGATGGGCAGCTTGCCCTGGACATACTCCGCCGCCTGCTTTACGTAGCTGGCGGGGATGCAGACGCTGGCGCATTGGTACTTCATTCCATCGTCGCAGATGGCCTTGATTTCCGCCCAGGTGGCTCCCTGGGCCAGCAGGGTGTGATCGCAGGTTCCCAGGATTTCCTTCAGTTCCATTTCAGCGTTCTCCTTTACTATTGTAAATATTATCCCGCCTCGCGGGGAAAGGTCCGCCTTTTGATTATACCAGACCCTCCGCCGTCTGTCTAGGGGGCCTTTCCAGCCCCTACACGTCCCCCTCTTCGCAAAAACGCCGGAGCGGGCACGCCCCGGCGGTCCGTCCCTATTGCAAAGCCGCCCCCGCCGTGCTACAATAGGACGATATTCTTGATGGAGGCTTATCCCAATGAAAAAACGAATCCTTCCCTTGCTCTGCGCCTTGATCCTGCTTCTGGGCGCGGTTCCCTCCGCCGCCGCCCTGGAGGGAGAATCCCGGCAGGCGGCCGAGACCCTGGCGGCGCTTCAGCTCATCGACGCCGTTCCTTCCGCAGAAAACTTAAAACGCCCCGCCGCCCGTATCCACGGGACAAACCTGCTGGTGCGCCTCTACGGCGCAAGAAAGGTCGATTTGCCCAGCGGCGCCCAGGACTACGCCGTATCTCAGGGCTGGGTCACAGTCACCAGCGGTCAGAACGACCCCCTGCCCACCGCTGAGTTCTGCGCCTCCTTGCTGCGGCTTCTGGGATACGAGGGCTTCACCGACGAGAACGCCGCCCTCTTCGCCCGGCGGGTGGCGCTGACTGCCCGGGACTACGGCGAGACCCTCACCCTGGGGGACCTGTACCAGCTGGTCCGGGATGCCCTGGCCTTCCCCGATAGTCAAGGTGAAGCCCTGGCCCAGGGACTGGTGAAAAAGGGACTCTGCGCCCAGTCCCAAATCCAGAGCCTCTTCCCCGAGGAGCTCACCGCCCGGCAGGTGGCCGACCGCCACATGGCCGCCGCCTTCCAGCTGGATGTCTACTATACGGAAAAAGCCTTTAAAAATGGCCGCCGGAGCAATGGCGGCAGCGGCTTCTTTGTCTCCGCCGACGGGCTGGCCGTGACCAACTACCATACCATCGAGGGCGCTGTCCAGGCCACCGCGACCCTGATCACCGGCGAGACCTTCCGGATAGACCAGGTGCTGTTTTACGATCCCGACGTAGACCTGGCCCTGCTGCGGGTCTCCAAGACCTCCATGGACAAGACGGCGGTTCCCTTCTTCCCCTTCCTGGAAATCGCGGATGACCCCGACCTCCGGCGGGGCGACCGAATCTACACCCTGGGTGTACCCCTGGGCATCACCCCCGCCATCAGCGAGGGCATTGTCAGCGCCACGGACCATGTGGTGGAAAAATTCAGCTCGCCCTGCGTCGTCAATACCGCCGACATCTCCCACGGCAGCAGCGGCGGCGCCCTGCTGAACCTCTACGGACACGCGGTAGGCGTTACCTCCGGGGCTTATGAGGCCGGAAACAGCCTGTACATCTCCGTTCCCCTGACGCCCATTCTGGCGGCGGATTGGGAGGCCGAGGGAATCTCCCTGGCGGAGGTCGCTCGGGAGGTGCAGGAGGCGGCGAAGGTCCAGGGCTGAGACCGGTCCCTTGGAGAATTCCCGGAGAATTTTCTCGAATAGTACTTGAAAACAGGGAAAACTTGTGGTAATATAAAAAGCTGTCAAGTACGCTTCACGCTCCGCGTGATTCCATTTGGAGGTAGAACATCTTGAAAATCGCCATCACTGTTTTGCAGCTCCTCTGCGGGCTGGGCATCATCCTGATCGTGTTGTTCCAATCCGGCAAGAGCGCCGGCCTCTCCGGCGCTATCGGCGGCGTGGCCGACTCCTTCCTGGCCAAGAACAAGGCCAAGACCATGGACGCCAAGCTGGCCCGGGCCACCAAGTGGATTGGGGCTCTGTTCCTCATTCTGACCATGGTGCTGCTGATCCTAGGCTAAGCGAACCGAACACCGCCCCGCGGGAGGTCTCCCGCGGGGCGGTTCTTTCGCAAAAAAGTTTCAAACAAATGTTTGCCTTTCTCTTCCAATTGTGCTATACTGGGGAAAATAATTGCGTCCCGGCGGCGCCCAGGAGGTCCTCTTATGGTGAAGCTCACCCATATGCAGCAAAAGGTCTATGACTACATCGTCTCCTGCATCCAAACCCAGGGCTATCCCCCTTCCGTCCGGGAGATCGGCGACGCGGTGGGCCTGAAATCCCCCTCCACCGTCCACTTTCACCTCAAGCACCTGGAGGAGGCCGGGGTCATCACCAAGGGCGCGGGAAAGGGCCGGGCCATCGCTCTAACGGATTCTCCCGTCCTAAAAGACCGGGTGCCCATTGTGGGCAACGTCGCCGCCGGCAGTCCCATCCTGGCGGAGGAGTGCGTCGAGGACTATCTCCCCTTTGACGCTGGAGGCCGGGAGGGCGAGTATTTCGCCCTGCGGGTCCGGGGTGAATCCATGCTGAACGCCGGAATTTTACCTGGGGATTTGGTGGTGGTTCACAGCCAGCCCACCGCCCGGCACGGGGAAATCGTGGTGGCCATGATCGAGGATGAGGCCACGGTAAAGCGCCTCTCCCTTCGAGGGGGGCAAATTTGGCTGCTGCCGGAAAACGACGACTATTCTCCCATCGACGGAACCCATGCGCGGATTTTGGGAAAGGTATCCGCCGTGGTGCGGCATTATTAAAGCCGCTATTCCCCATACAGCGCTAAGAGGCCGGAGCCTAAGGGCTCCGGCCTTGTTTTCGTAAGTTCAGGCGTAGGTATCAATATAATCGCCAACGCCGGGGGTGGGGGGCAGCATCGCCAGCTCACCCATGGCCTGCTGCTCCATATCCGTCATGGCCTTCTTCTGCAAGCCCATGGAATACTGCATCTCCAGCCGTGCGGAGCTCATCTCCATGGCGGCCATGGCAACGTCATTCATCATTGCGGGACTCTCCTTTCTTGTGCTTTTTGCTCGGGGAAACGGGCATACCGCCCAACAGCCCCAGCAGCTCGGCGGGGGCTGATTCCTCGACGGCGGAATCCTGGTTCGCCAATTTGGCGTCCAGCAGCTCGCTGCGGAGGATGGACACCTCCGGCGGAGCCGAAATAGCCAAACGGACCCGGCCTCCCTCAATTGAGACCACGGAAATCCGGACGTCCTCCCCGATCACCACGGACTCGCCGGTCCTGCGCTGTAAAATCAGCAAGGCGCGGCCTCCTCCCCGCGGCTGAACTCGGCCAGGGGATGCCGCATCTCATACCGCTCCATGATGACCTGCCGGGCCTCCCGGGTCTCCGGGTGGACCACCAGGGGACATTTCAGGTTGACTGTGCTGGCGGAAACCGGGTTTTTCACCGCGCACAGCACATAGAACCCCAGGTCTCCCGTCTCCTCCACGCCGAAAGCTTTCAGCTCCGCCCGTTCCAGCTCCGGCGCGTAGTCCGGCTTCAACGCGAAGGGGTCCAGCGCCACAAACGCCAGCGCCGGGGTCTTTACGCTCTGGAGGCAGAGCATCCCGCCGCCCTCAAAGGGCAGGAGCAAAAAGCCCTGCTCCTCCTCAAAGCCGAAGAGCCCCTCGGAAAAGTGGAGCACGTCCCCGGCCTCGTATTCGATCTCTCCGAAATACTTGGTCTGGAGCTTTTTCATGTCCGTCATGCCTTCACGTCCACCGGCTCATAGTCGGGATCGGCAGAGGGGGGCACATAGAGGGGACCACCGATATACTTGATGATTACCTCCGCCTTCTGCTTGACGGAAATTTCAATGTCGCCGGGAACGAATTCGAACTCCGTCTGGTTGATTCGCCAGTCGAAATTCAGCTTATCCATCTCATACCGGATGTTCATTTCTCCGGGGTTCCAGTCGATCTCCGGGCCCTCCGTGGGAATGAAGGTCATGGCCGGCTGGCTGAACATCTGCTCGCTGATGGCGGTTCTGGAGAGCTGCGCCTGCACATCCTCGCCAAACTTCGCTTTTAGGTAAAGCTCTCCCTCCTGCGCCCGGGCGGCCGTCGCGCTGTAGGCGGCCTGCTGGCCCTTTTGGGCGCTCTGCTCGATGCTGCGGACCGGAGAGGGAGTGATGGACTGGCGCATTTCAAAGGTATCCATGTTCAGCTGGATGGGCCGGCTCTTGATGCTCAGCCCCCCCTTGTCCCGAGAGATCTCCAATTCCGCCGTGCCCTTGGTGTACTGCAATTGCGCCCGGGAGGTCCGCATCTCAATTTCAATGGGCACACTGGTGATTTCAAGAAGCTGTCTCATAGGTCATGGCGCACTCCTTCCTCTGATAAAAATTTAATCTTTACAAATTCATATAATCCATCAGGCTCTGGGATAAGACGCTGTTGCCCACCTTCAACGCCGCGTCGTAGCAGTAGCGGGCGAACATGAAGTCGGAAATCGCCGCCGCGGGGGCCGCGTCCTCCAGCTCCATGTACTGCTGCTGGAGGGAATCCTTCGTGCTGGTGAGCAGCTCACTGTTGTCCCGGAGGAAGCCGCTCTGGGTGTCCATCTCGGTCCAGCGCTCACGGAAGGAGCTGCATCCCTCTTCAAACTGGTCCACCAGCGCCTTAAAGCGGAACTGGTCGTCCTCGCTGGCCCACCGGCCGTCCTCGGAGCTGCAGCGCTGGAGAATCTCGCCCATTTCACTGACCATGGAGATCACGTTGTTGGGGATATTGTCCACCGTTTTGCGCACGATGGTCCCGTCGGGCTTTTCGATTTCCACTTCCACGCCGTCCTTGGTCCCGTAGCCGCCGGAAAAATAGATGCCTTGGAGGGAGCTGTCAAAGACGGTGGAGGACACCACCTGGCCGTCCGCCTCCTTATGGCCCAAGCCCACGTCAATATACTTCGCCTCGTTCTTCAGGAAGTACTCCATCTTCTCCACATCCGCGGGCTCGTTGGAATCCACCCGCACGCCCCGGTAGTGGAGGACCTTGGCGGCCTCGTTTTCGTCGTTGGTTCCGGTGCCGTCGGATTTCAGATACTTGAAGGAGGTGGTGGGGTTATACTTTTCATTCTCCTTGGGGACCGTATTGGCAATATCCGGGTTTGTTGTTCCCTTTCCGTCTACCGTCAGGTACTCTCCATATCTAGGGTCATCCACATCCGCCGCGGTGGCGTTGTCCGTGAATTCCTTGTTGTAATTGGGGTTCTTCTGGAGTACCTGCTCCGCGTCGCCGGCAACGTCCGTCGGCGTTCCATCCGCCTTGAGATACGGAAACGCCGCGACGTGGTCCGGGTTCGTAGCGTCAGGGGTCCCGTCGATATATGCCGGGTTCTTATAGCTGTCCCAGGTGAAGGGAGCGTTCAGGGTATCCGCCCCGGCAAAGACGTAGTTCTCGCCGTAGCGGCCGTTCATGATCTGGGCCAGGTCCTTCGCCTTGGCGGACAGGGACTGGCCCAAGGCGGTGCGGCCCGGGCCGGTGGGGTCGCTCAGGGAGCGGATCACGTTGCCATAGGCCGTGTCCTCGGCCAGGGCGTACAGGTCCGTGGACATGTTGTTCATAGACTCCCAGGCCACGTCGTACTTGTGGCGCAGGGACTCGTTCACGTTCAGCTGGCTGCTGGTTTTCCAGTAGGAGTTGCGGATCTGGAAGCAGCGGGTGGCCAGGGCGGGGTCCTCGGCGTAGGAGTTGAACAGCCGCCGGGTGAGGACCGTGTTCATGGATTTGGTCATGGTAATATTGGAGTTGTTCAGGCTGTAACGGTAGTTTTTCAGCGTGCCTACCGTGGTCATTCTTGGAATCATCGGACTTCCTCCTTACTGATCAGGTCGTTATTCCGGTGCCGTTGATGAGTTTATCCAGCACGCTGTCAATGGTGGTCATCAAACGGCAGGCGGCGTTGTAGGATTTGGAATACATCATCAGGTTCATGGCCTCGTCGTTGAAGTCCACGGAGGACACGGAGTCCCGCGCCGTATCCACGGAGAGAAGGTTTTTATAGCTGGCGTTCAGCACCGTGTCGGTATGGCTCTGGTCCTCGCCCAAGGTGGTTCCGATGTTGTTCCACATCTCAAAGAAGGTGCCGGTCAGCATGGACACGCCGCTGGCGTTTTCATAGCCGTCCAGGTCCGTGGGGATAAACTCAAACTTCTGGTCACCCACCAGGTATTCAAAGTGGCGGATGTTGTCGCTGGCGCCGGAGGCGGGCTCAAGCTCGCCGGGAGGGCACTCGTAGCTGCACACCAGCAGGTGGTTCTTCTGCCAGGTGTTGGAAATGGAGATGTTGGCGGCGGTGATTTTGGAGGGGTCGTCGTTTCCGGGGTTGTTGCTGAACAGCACGCCGCCCACAAAAATGCCCTTGGCGTTCTTTCCCCAGCCAGGCTCCAGAACCGTGCCGTCCTCCGCCAGAACATCCTCTTTATTTTCGGGCACAAACGCCTTTTTCCCCGCGTCATAGGTCTGCCCCTTGAGATAGGCGTCCAAGACGTTTTTGCCGGTGAGCTTCGCGTCTTTCATCGCCGCCGCGTCGGCCAGTCCTACCGCGGCCAGAATCTCGTTTTGGACATCCGCGCTGTTCTTTTCCCAGTCGCTGTTGATGGTTTCATCTTTCCCATTGACCGGAATGGTAATCGCTACGCCGATTTCCTCGCCGGCGGTATTTTTTCCGGTGGTGATGAAATTGCCCTTGTCGTCCGTCAGGAAGCCCTGGTTGGCCTCGTTCATGACCTTGGCAAACTGGTTGGCCAGCAGGTCCAGCGTCCGCTGGTAATAGGGAATGCCCCGCTTGCCGCCGGCGTTTTCGTCGACGTCCGTGATGACGTTCCGGTCCGTAAATTCGCCCTTCTCCGTCAGCATCTCCCGCTGGGCCTGAATCCTGCCGGTGAGGTCGTTGTCGTCCAGCTGGACCTTTTTGGAGACCACCTGGGTGACCAGCTGCTGGGTATAGGCATAATCTCCGTTGGGCAGCTTCGTCCGCTTATAGATCATCAGGCTCTTGTCGCCCTCGGTGGGTTTGTCCGGTGTTTCCACCGTGAAGCTGTTCCGGCCGCTGTTGGCGATCAAATCCGCGATGGAAACCTGATTGCCCTGGCCGTCGTCCACCATGTCGGTCCCCGAGACCGGCTTGACGGTTCCCTTGTTGATGGCAATATAGATCTCGCCGATTTTGTTTCTCAGCTCGGAGACGGTCATACTGTAGTTGGGATCGTTGACCTTTTTGGCCTCCGAAAGCTTTGCGGTGGGCTTGCCCTCCGCCGTCTCGTAGGGCAGATAGTCGGGGTTCGCTATGGGATCTCCGTTGGCGTCCTTCCACGCCTCATTCAGGTCGGCGGTAGGCGTAAAGCCGTCGGGTTTCAGGTACGGCAGCGTGGTTGGGTCTTTGGGGTCGATTTCCCGCTTCACCGGCACCTGATCCAGCCGCAGCTGGGCGTTGTACACGCCGGAGACCAGCAGGGACTCGTCGGTCATGACCGTGCCGTCCGGGTTGGCGTTGTCCAGGTAGATGCTCAGCTTTTCCACCTTCAGCCCGGCGGCGATCTCCTCTTCGGTGTAGATGACCTTAATGTCGATCAGCTCGGAGAGCTCGTCGATTTGGAGGTTCCGCTCGTCCCGGAGCTCCAGGGCGGGGTCCCCGTGAATTTCGCTCTTGCGAATCTCCTCGTTCAGGGCGCGGATGGTTTCCAGGTGTTCGTTTACTTTGCTTACATTTTGCTCCAGCTTGCTGATGGTGTTATTTTGGACCTCTTCCAGCTTGTTGGCATAGCTGTTGAGTTTCGTGACCAGATTCTGGGCAATCTGCCGGACGGTGTTGTCGTACTCCTGGTGCCCGGTCTGGTCCACCAGGTCCTTAAACGCCGCGGCCAGCTTTTTGAACTCCAGGCCCAGAATTCCGTGGCCCGCCTCGCCCTTACTCTCGTCGCCAGCGCCCACCTCATCCAGAATCCGCTGGATTTCATCCAAAACATCCAGCCGCCCGTCGGCATAGCCCGTCTGCGCGCTCAGCGTGCGGTAGCGGATGTCCAAATAGGGGTCCCGGATCTGGGAGAGGCTCTTGACCAGCGCGCCCTGGCCGGTGCGGATATCGCCCTCGGAATAATAGCGGTCCGCTCCGGCGGTGTAGAGGCTCACCTGGTTCAGGCGCTGGCGGGTGTAGCCCGGGGTGTTGATGTTGGAAATATTGTTGCCTGTCACGGTAATGCCGGTCTGGGCGGCGTAGATCGCCAGCCGGGCCTGCGTGAAGGACCCAAAGGTACCAATACCCATATCGAAATACTCCTTATTCTAGCTTATGCGTGTCAGGCTCGAAAATCGGTTTTCATGGACGGGGGCGGCGCGCTGCCCTCTGGCTCCTTGCCATAGCCAGGTCCGCCCGGGCCCCCGGAGGGAGGTCCCCCCAGCCGCACGATAATCTTCTCCACCTCGCGCAGGTTCTGCTCCAGCAGTGTCCGCGTCTCCCCGGATGCCTTCTGATAGGCCGCGTAGCGGCTTTGAAGCTCTTCCACCGCCTGCCGGGCCTCCGCCTGCATGGCGGGGGGGAAGCGGTCGGAAATCACGCTCATGGGAACGCCCACCAGCCCCAGCTGGGGCAGCAGTTTATCCCGTGTCAGCTCCAGTCCCCGGAAGTTCAGGGCCTGGGCCTGCTCCTGGTTTAAAAGCTCGTTCAAGCCCATTAGGTCATCCCGCTGGGCGGCGGCCAGCTTTTTTTCATTCAGATCGGTAAGGCTCTCCAACCCCCGGCTCAAGGAGCGCAGGAAGCCGAGATAGGAACGGTACAGCTCATCCATGCCTTACTCCTCCGCCATCAGCAGCATCCGGCCCGCGATTGCCATGGGGTCCGGCCGGTACTCCCCAGCGGACACCACTCTCCGCAGCTCCTGAATGTCGCCGGTGGTATTGGCAGTCCGCACCTCCCGGGAAAGACGGCTGACCATCTCCATCTGAAAGCTCCTCCGGCCCGCGGGGGCGGAGAAATCGGCGGAATCGTAGTTGTGCCCGGAGACCGCCTGGGCAGAGGTTCCCCGCTTCTGAGCGGAGTAATAGGTTTTCGTCCGGCTGATGGAAGAGATGGAGCCGGAACCGGTAGAACTCAACATGATCATTCACATCCTTTGCTCTTGACAGCATTCCACTTCGTATCACTTCATTATTCATATCGGCATAATGCCGGGAAAGTTAAGAACGGAAGGGAGAATTTTCTTGATTCCAAGGGAAAGGTTTTCGGGAAAACAACCGGACCTCGGCCCTGTTTCGCTCTAAAAAGCAGGCCCCGCCTCCTTCCCGAGACGGGGCCTGCGCAAAGCTCGCGGTCCGTTTAGTGCAGGGTCTTTAGATGACGGAGCAGCACGTTGGCCACATTCTCGCAGGACGCTTGAACGCAGACGGCCCCGATGTCGTTGGCCACCATGGGCATACCGTACACCACGCTGGACTCCTTATCCTGTCCGATGGTATAAGCGCCCTTTTTCCGCATCTCCAGCAGCCCGGCGGCGCCGTCTTGGCCCATGCCGGTCATGATAATGCCCACCATTTTGCAGCGGACCACCTCCGCCATGGAGTGGAACATGGCGTCCACCGACGGGCGGTGTCCGCTGACCTTCTCTCCCGGCGCGCAGGAGACGGTGTACTTCTCCCCGATGCGCACCACCCGGCACTGAAGATCCGCCGGGGCCACCAAGGCCAGACCCCGGTGGAGCTCGTCGCCGTTCCGGGCCTCCCGAACCTCCATCTTGCAGATGCGGTTCAGCCGGTCGGCGTACATCTGGGTGAAGCCCTTGGGCATGTGCTGAACGATGACCATAGGCGGAATATCCGCCGGAAGGCGGCGCATGACCTCCAGCGTGGCCTCCGTGCCTCCCGTGGAGGCCCCCAGGCCCACCAGCACCCGGTCCATGGCCAAACCACCTCCCAAAGCCGGGGCCTCCACCGCCACGGAGGGACTCCGCAGCGGGATGGAGCGGGGCCTCGCCATGGAGGCCACCAGCACCTTCTGGGTGAGGTTGGTGACAAAGACCTCCTTGCTCTCCTGCACGTCGGGCTTGCGCACGAAGTCCACCGCGCCGGCGCTCAGCGCGTCGAAAACCTTCAGGTTCAGGGAGGAGCAGAGGATTACCGGCACCGGGTTATTGGGCAGATACTCCTTCAGAAAATCAATGCCGCTCTGGCCGGGCATTTCCACATCCATGGTCACCACGTCCGGTTTCAGGCGGGGCAGCTTTTGTTTCGCGTCCAGTGTGTTGATGGCGTAACCGATGACCTCAATCCTGGGATGGGCCGAGAGGCCCTGGATAATCAGGTTTCGGGCCAGGGCGGAGTCGTCCACCACCAGCACACGGATTTTTTTCCCCAGTTCCATTGTGAGGGAACCACCTCTTTCTTATTTTTGGAAGGTCGCCGTAGCCAAACGGCGATAGGGCGCGTTCTGGCTCAGGTTCTCCGAGGCGCTGATTAGCAGATAGCCGCCGGGAACGGTGGCTTCGTGAAAACGGCGAACCAGTGCGTCCTTGGTGGGCTGATCAAAATAAATCATCACGTTCCGGCAGAAAATCACGTCGAACTTCCGGCGGAATTTGATGGGGTCCATCAGGTTGAAGGTCTGGAAAATCACATTGCTCTTCACCGCGGGGGACACGGTATGGGTACCGTCCCGGTTGGGGGTGAAGTACTTCCGCTTCCAGTCCGCCGGGATGGTATCCGGCAGGTTATAGGTCCCCCGCCGGGCGCTGGCCAGAGCCTGGGCGGAAATGTCCGTGGCCAGGATGCGGGTGTCCCACTCCTTGGCCCGGGAGCCCAGGTAATCGTAGAGGAACATGGTGATGTTATAGGGTTCCTCTCCGCTGGAGCAGCCCGCGCTCCAAATAGCCAGGGTTTTGTCCCGCTCGTGGCGGCGGACGATCTCCGGAATAATGTTGTTGCAGAAATAGTCCAGGTGCTCCTTCTCCCGCATGAAGAAGGTGTAATTCGTGGTCAGCTTGTTCAGGACCAGGGTAACCTCGTCGTTCTCCTTCTTGTCCAGAAGGTGGTTGACGAACTCGGAGAAGGTCCCGTAGCCCAGCTTTTTCAGAGCTGGGGAGAGGCGGCTGGTGATGAGCTGCTTCTTCTGGCTCAGATCAATGCCGTAGCTGGACTGGATGAAGTTCACCATCCGCTTAAAGTCCGCGTCCGAAATCGTCATGGGGCCGAAGACGCCGCCGGTCTTGATTTCCGTATCCATTTTACGTCACCGCTTTGTTGGAAAATTAGTCGCCGTACCCATGGGCGATCAGCTGCTCGCAGTCCAGCACCAGCATGGTGCCGGAGCCGTCGGGCAGGGTGCACATGCCGGAGACCAGCTTCTGGGCGCTCTGGGAGGGGATGGGGACGATGCTGTCATTGGGAATGTCCAGCATCAAATCCACGGAGTCCACCTGGATGCCCAGCTGGTTGTTGTTGTAATCCAGCACGATGAGGATACCCTCCTCCGCCGGGGGCTTCCCCAGCCGGAGGCGGATGTCCATAATGGGGATGATCTGGCCCCGCATGTTGAAGATGCCTTGGATATAGTCCGGCATCATGGGGAGGTAGGTGGCGGTGTAGGTGTTCATAATCTCCACCACCTGCTCGGCGTCCAGGCCGATTTTCAGATTATCTACCGTGAAAATCAGGTGTTTACGACTGCCGGCGCCCTCATCCTCCGGGGCATGGTTTTCCAGCTCCTCGTCCTCCACCTGGAACAAGACATTTTCGTTACTCATTGCGTTTTGCCCTCCTTTGGCGCTCAGATATTCCGGGCCGCCGCGTAGAGGCCGCCCGCGTCAAGGATGATGCTGATATTGCCGTCTCCCAGGATGCTGCATCCGGTAATCCCGTAATTTTTGATATCGAAGTTGTTTACATAGGCGGGCAGGGGCTTCACCACGATCTGCTGCTCGCCCAGAAGCTCGTCGACAAACAGGCAGTAGGAGCAGTCGCCGGACTCCAGCCACATCAGGATACCCTCCTCGATCTTCTCCGCGCCGCCGGGGAGGTTGTAGAAGTCCCGGGCCCGGATGACGGGGTAATAGCCGTCCAGCATCTTGACCATCTCGCCGTTGACGGAGTCGTGGAGAATGTCCGCTTCCGTCAGTTTGATGCTGGAGCGGATGTTGTTGATGGGGATAGTGAAAATGGAATCTCCCACGGAGACCTCCATGCCGTCCATGATGGCCATGGTCAGGGGGATGCGCATGATGGTGGTCATGCCCTTGCCCTGCTCGCTGGTGATGCTGACGGAGCCGCCCAGGCTCTCCACGCCGCTTTTCACCACGTCCATGCCCACGCCCCGGCCGGAGAACTCCGTCACCTGCTGGTTGGTGGAGAAGCCGGGGGCCATGAGGAAGTTCAGGATTTCTTTATGGGAGTATTCTACGTCGGGAGAGGCGATGCCATTCCGGATGGCCTTGGCCAGGACGGCCTCGTCGTTGACCCCGGCGCCGTCGTCGGAGATCTGGATGATGACCTCGCTGCCGGTGTCCTGGGCGGAGAGCAGAATCTCGCCCACGGGATCCTTTCCCGCGTCAATGCGGTCCTGGACGTTTTCCTCAATGCCGTGGTCCATGGAGTTGCGGACCATGTGCATGATGGGGTCTCCGATGGAGTCCACGATGGTCTTGTCCACCTCGGTGTTCTCGCCCACCAGGGTAAGCTTCACCTGCTTGTTCAGCTTTTTGCACATATCCCGGACGATGCGGTTCATCTTCTGGAAGGTGTTGGACACCGGAATCATCCGCAGGGACATGGACACGTCCTGGAGCTCGTCGGTGAGCTTGCGCAGCTGCCGGGCGGACTTGGAGAAGGCGTCCAGGTGCAGGCCCTTCAAATCGGGAGAGGCGGTGACCATGGCCTCGGTAATGACGATCTCGCCCACGATGGCGGAGAGCTGGTCCAGCTTGCTGAGGCCCACGCTGATGAGACTCTCCTTCTGGCCCTGCTGCTGGGGATGCTGGGCGGCCGCCTGGGCCGCCGGCGCGGCGGCAGGGGCCTTCTGGGCAGCGGGGGCGGACTCCTGCGCGGGAGCGGGCTCCGCCGCCGGAGGCGGCGCGGGCACGTAGTTCTGCTCCTCATAGGAGTGGACGGACCCGGCGGTCATCACGATGGGCACGGCTCTAGCCCGGTCCTCCTCGCCGCGGAACTGGAGGAGGAATCCATGCTCGATCACCACCTCGGACAGGGAGGAATCCGACTCCACCCCGGCGGGCTGGTAGGTAAAATCCGCGTCGGCGCAGAAGCCCTGGACCGAGGTGACCAGCATGAAGGCCCGGAGGTTCTCCATGCCGCAGCCCTCGTCAAAGAATACCCGGAGCCCGTAGGGGAATTCGGCGCTGCCCTCCGTCGTCTGAGCGGGGGCGGGGGCGGCGGGCGCCTCCGGGGCGGGGGCGGGAGCGGCGGCCGCCTTGGGCGCGGGCTCCGCTGGAATTTCTTCCCCCTTAATTTTGGCGATCAAACTATTAATATTTCCAAGGAAACTGTCGACATCTTCATTAAGGGGCTGTTCTGCTTCCACCTTCTCCATTTCCTCCCGGAAATAGTCCACAGCGTGGAGCATTACGTCGAAGAGCGCCGGACGGTCCTCGTCCTTCACCACGGACATCGTGCCTTCCCGGATAAGGAAGAACATGTCCTCAATGCGGTGGGAGACCCGGGCCAGCGTGTCAAATTCCATCATGGCGGAAGAGCCCTTGATGGTATGCATGATGCGGAAGATCTCGTTTACGTTGTCCTGAGAGAATGTATTTTCCTTTTCCGCGTCCAGAACAATGCTCTCCAGCTGCTCAAGAAGCGTATTGGTTTCGTAGATGTACATATCCAAGATATCGTTGTTGCTCACGAAAACACCACCTTATCAGCCTTTTTCATTACTATCGACCTGTTGCGCTAAAAAAATAAGTAGCGGCGGCAAGTTTTTTCTGTGAGGTGTCATGAATGCCTGATCTGCTCGGCGCCACCAACCCAGTCCCCGGTTATGACAAAACCACCGTCAACCGGAATATCACGGTTTCCCCGGACAATACGCAAATTCAAAATGTCCCCGACCCCAGCAAAGTCGTCCGCGCCGACGGGCGGACGGAGCAGCAGGACAGCAACCTGCAGGGGGACGGCGGAATCCGTTACGACTCCAATTTTCAAACCTTCCTCCAGCGGCTGCGGGAAACCCCCAGCTTAGCGGAAAGCCTCTCCCTCATCTTCTCGGGGCGGGAGGGCATTGTCGTCTCCTCGGGCCTCAGCGCCGGCATTGCGGAGGAGATGGGCCGTTTGCTGGAGATGATGCGAATGGACGAGAGTCAGCTTCTGGACTTTCTCCAAGGCCAGTTCAAAACCGGCACCCGTTTCGGCGGGGCTCTTTTCGCTCTGCTCCGCGGCGCCTATGCCCGTGCCGCCTCCGAGGGGGTGCGGACGGACATCCTGCAATTTTTAAAAGCCTATGTGGACTTTGACTCCACCAAGCACATCGAAGGAAACCTCCTCCGGGACCTCCAGTCCATGGCGGACGCCATGCCCTCCAGCTGGGCGGAGAAGCTCCGGGACCTGACGGCCCAGCTCCAAAACGGCATCGCCGCCGGGAACCGGCAGGGAAATCTCCAGCTTCTCCAGCGGGAGATTTTCCCCTACATGTCCTCCTATGTGGAGCGGACCCACGACATGGGCACTCCCCGGGCCCTTTTGACCATGCTGGCGCTGAACGTGGCCCGGTATGAGAACGGCTCTGAGGAGAAGCTGTTGGAGGGCTTCCACCAGCTCAGCGGCTACGGCACGCTGAAAGGCCAGCTGGGAGGCATCGACGACCAGTCCCTCCTGCTGCTGCTTCGAAGCCGGGGAAGCGGCAGCGACGCCTCCAAGGCCATCGAGTTTTCCAACCATCTGGCCTCCGCCGCCGCCCGGGCCTTTCGGGGAGAGGGCAGCGCCGAGGTGCAGCAGGCCTTCCAGAACCTTCTGGCCGCCATGCTGGTAAACGAGAGCGTTTATATGCCTATCAGCCACTATCTTCTCCCCATGGAGTGGAACGGGCGGATGCTCTTCTCCGAGCTGTGGGTGGACCCCAACGCCGAGGATGAGCAGAACCGGGGCGGAGGCGGAAAGAACACCATGCGCTTCCTGTTTAAAATGGACGTTCAGGGTCTGGGCCTTTTTGACGTCATCCTCTCCGCCCAGGGAACCGATGTGGATATCCAGATCGCCTGTCCCGACGCGGCGGCCCCCTTCACCAAGCAGATTGGGGAGGCCGTCTCCCAAATTCTGACCCGGAACGACCTGAAGCCCGCCCGAGTGGCCGTCCGGCGGATGGACCGCCCGGTCACGCTGACCGAGGTGTTCCCCAAAATCTTTGAAGGGAAGAACAGTATCAATGTCAAGATCTGAAGGAACCACCCGGGCCAAAAAAGCGGTGGCCCTGCAATACGGCCCAGGGGACACCGCGCCGGTGATCGTGGCCTCCGGCATGGGCTATATGGCGGAGAAAATCGTGGAAACCGCCGCCGACTGCGGCGTGCCCATTTACGAGGACAATTCCCTCTCCACCATCCTGACCCAGCTCCAGCTGGGCCAGGAGATTCCGGAGAGCTTGTATCAGGCCATTGTGGAGATTTATGTGTATTTCCTCCACTTCGACCCCACCGGAAACATGAAGGCTCAGGAGGCGCGGGAACACGCGCCGTCCAGCGAAAGGGAGGAAACAACATGACATCCAGCCACACCTATTTGATTCTGGACACCCAGAACCACGCTCTGGCCAACGGCGAGCTGGCTACCCCGGCGGGGGCCTCGCCCATGCGGCTGAACATCCTGGACCACAAGGTGGACAGTGTAATGGAGCACGAGGTGGTCACGCTGTTCAGCGCCAGCAGCGAGGAGCTGCCCATCCAGTGCCGCATCCTCCGCCAGCGGGGAGACGCGGTGCTTCTGGAAAAAATCGCCACCCTGGACCCAGAGGTCCGGCGAAACCTGCGGGTCCCAGTGAAATTCGACACCTTCCTCTACGCCCTGCCCAGCTCCTCCTGGAAGGGAAGGCGGAGCGTGCAGTCCATCGACCTCAGCTGCGGCGGCATCGCCTTTTACGCGGACTGCCAGCTGGAGGCGCACGAGCAGATGGAGATTGTCGTCACCCCCACGGAGGAGCCAGTGATTCTGCGCTGCGAAATTCTGCGAAAGCAGGAGCTGCAAAACGACCGCTTTATGTACGCCACCAAATTCGTGAACATGTGCGAGGACGAGGAGGTCGTGGTGCGGGAGGCGGTGTTCAGCCTCCAGCTGCAAAGCCGCGACGTTTAGGACTGACGGAACAAGGAGGAATCAAACCATGACTCAGCAAAACCGCGCCCGCCGCGCTTCCCGGCCAGGGTTCGCCTGTCTGGCGGCCCTGGTTCTTACTGCCCTGGCCCTTTGCGCCGTCCTCTCCGCCCGTCCTGTCCAGGCGGCGGAGTGGATGACCCCCTACCTGGAGCAGGTCCAGGACTGGGGCGTCATGCGGGGCGATTCCAGCGGCAACCTGCACGAGGACCGGAGCATCACCCGGGCTGAATTCGTCACCCTGGTGAACCGGGCCTTCGGCTACACCGAGCAAAGCCCCTCTATCCCCTTCACCGATGTAAACCCCAACGACTGGTTTGCCGAGGATATCAGCATCGCCCTCCAGGCGGGCTATTTCAACGGCACCAGCCCCACCACCGCCGCCCCCTACTCCCTGGTAACCCGGGAGCAGGCCGCCGTCCTTCTGGGCCGGTGCCTCCGCTTCCAGGGCGTCCCCAACGCCGCCAATTCCTCCTTCACCGACATGCGGGACATCGGCGGCTGGAGCCGGGGAATGGTTCAGGAGGCCGCGGAGCTTGGCATCATCCAGGGCTATGCCGACGGCAGCTTTAAGCCGGACCGGCCCATCACCCGGGGTCAGATGGCCTGCTTCCTGGTCCGCGCCCTGGGCACCCTGGTTCAGGAGCCGGGCGAGCAGACCTCCGGCGGCGTATACGGCAACCTGACCATCACCACCCCGGGAGTGAAGCTGAAAGACACCGTCGTCACCGGCAACCTCTACCTCACCGGCGGCGTGGGCCTGGGGAACGTGGAGCTGGAAAACGTCACCGTCCAGGGAAAAATTGTCATCTGCGGCGGCGGCGAGGCCGAGGGCGGCAAGCAGAGCGTCCTTTTGCGCAACGTCACCGCCGGTGCCCTGGAGCTGGACAGCCTCTCGGAGCAGTTCCTCTCCGTCCAGGCCGAGGGTCTCACCAACATCGGTGAGGTCACGGTCCGCACCTCCGGCTATCTGGAGGACCGCACCGAGGACGGCCTGGGGCTCCAGACCATCCGCCTGGACGGCGCGGAGGGTATTCAGCTCCAGCTGGCAGGCAACATCAAGCGGGTGGTAAACCTGACCCCGAATTCCGCCCTCCAGATGGCCCAGGGCGTGGCCGACGTCATCACCATGGACGAACAGGCGGTCAACGCCACCTTGACCATTGACGACCGGGCCTCCATCCGGGAGCTGAACCTGGACGGGGCCACCCCCGTCACCGGAGAGGGCAGCATCGGGCACCTGAACATCAACGCCCCGGGCTCCAACGTCTCCATGCTGCCAGACACCATCTATATCCGTCCCGGAATTACCGGAAACGTCAACAACCAGAATATGAACACCAACGACGCCGCCGAATCCTCCGAGGATCCCAGACTCCTGGCGGGCTATCCCAAGGCCCGGGACATCGCCCCCACGTCCGCCAACGCGGTGTTCAGCACCAACAAGCCCGGCACGGTCTACTGGGGCATCACCGCCCTGATGGACGGCTCCCTAGGGGAGGAGGAGCTGATGAATCCCGGCTCCCACGCCAAGATTCTCCGCAGCGGCAACCTGCGGGTCAACGCCTCCAATACGGAGATCACCACCCGGATCACGGGCCTGACCCGAGAGGGCTCCTATTACATCTCCGCCCTGCTGGTGGACGCCAGAGGACGGCGCAGCCCCGTGAAGATCGCCGCCTTCACCACGCCGGACGACTCCGCCCCCAACTTTGTCAACGGCTATCCCCAAAATCCCATTCTCACGGTGGACGGCGACGGCGAGCAGGTGGCCCAGGTCATGGTCATGGCCACTAAGGACTGCCAGATGTACTACGCCCTCTTCCCCAGAGGCTCCGTGGCCCCCACGGCGGCGGACTTCCGTGCCGCGGCTCTGCCCGGAAACCTGGGCTATGGCATCGTGACCCTGCGGAAAAACACCCCCTTCCTGCTCTCCCGCATCAATACCTCGCACCTCCAGGAGCAGACCCAGTATGACCTCTATCTCTGGCTCAACGACGCGGACAACGGCAAGAGCTCCGCCGTCCGCCGGGTCCAGTTCACCACCAAGGACATGACCCCGCCCACCATCCAGGACCTCCACGTGGTCAGCTACACGGGCACCTCCGTCACGCTGTCCTTCACCTTGGATGAACCCGGTTCTCTGAGCTGGGCCGTGACCAAGCGGGGGGACAACTTCGGCATCAACACGAAAGAGCCCACCCAGCTGGACCAAATCAAAATCGAGGGCATCCTGGTAGGCGGAAAGGTCATCAACAAGGGCGGTCCCATCCGGGCCGCCAGGGGCGCCACCGCTTACACCTTCACCGTCAGCCGGCTGGAGGGACAGACGGAATACGACCTCTTCTACGCCTTCAAGGACACCACCGGAAACTACGGCGTCTATAACGCCGCCATCGCCTTCCCCTTCCCCATCAAGACCCAGGACAACGAGCGGCCCACGGCGGATTTGAGCTACAGCGACTTCAACACGGACGCCAACGAGGTGGAACACCCCTGGGCCACCAGCGACGTGAGCATCGTTTTCAGCGAGACCGTTCTGGGCGCGCAGGACAGCAACCTGGGCGTATACGACAACTTCTTTGATCTCTACCAGAAGGTAACCAGCAGCTCCGGGGAGGAAAAAATCCAGGCCAAGAACACCCTGGCCACGGTGCTCCAGAAGTACATTACCCTCTGGACCGGCACGCCTCCCTCCAATGCCAACAGCAAGCCCCGCCCGGAAACGCAGGTCCCGGTAAAGGTCAGCCAGACGAATGAGGAGCTGGAGGCCCTGCCCCATTGGATCGATTTCCGGGAGGCCCAGGTCAGCCAGGAAAACGGCAAGACCATCATCACCTTCCCCAGAGAGACGGGCCTTAAGCTCCAGAGCGGCCAGTCCTATTACTTCCGAATCTGGAAGGTGGAGGACACCTCCAACAACGCGATCATAAACCCCACCTACAAGCCCTTTACCACCGCCTTCGCCACGGTGACGCTGACCCCCAACGAAATCGAGGAAACCGTCACCTTCAACGGCGACACCCGGCCCGCCCGAATCTTCCGCATGGACCCCGAGGGCACCGAGGCCGTGTCCAAGGACACCCGGTGGGACATGATTATCTGGAGCTACGCCAGCATTGAGTACGACCTTCTGGTCCGCAGACCCAATACCGGAAACGCCGGCTGGCACCACCTGGGCACCATCAACGCCAACCTGACCGGAGCGGGAACCACCAAGGTCTACAACAGCCTGAACGGAAACTTCAACAACGGGACCAACGAATCCCTGCTGAACAGCGGTTTCTTCGGCACTGTCCAGTCCGGACAGGGGCGGCCCTTCCTGAACGAGTTCACCGAGGAGCTGGAGTTTGCCATCGTTCCCACCAAGGGCACCGTGGAAAGCACCGTCCGCATGGAGGTCCAGCTCTTCGCGGGCTCCAACTCCCAGATCGGCAACCTGGCCCGGATACAGGGCAAGGAAATCAACTCCTCCTGGCAGATCACTCCCATCGGCGACCCCGATCCCTACCCCCTGGCCATTGACCCGCCGGACGAGGCCCCCATTATCACCATCGGCTATCAGGGCATCTCCACCCGGGCCAATTACGCCACCATCAACTTCGGCCTCTCCCGTCTGGGCAGGGTCTACGCCGCGGCCATCCCCCTGGACAACGTAACCATGGACGCGAACAACCGCCCCACCGGAACCTCCTATACCATGCACGAGGAGGAACCCATCCTGCGGGACGGCGGCGGGAAGCCCTCCTTGGAAAAACTGGGCGACAGCCTGACGTCCCCGGTTCCTCATGTTTACCTAAACAACACGGCCCCCGTTCCGCTGAACATCGTACAGCAAAAGGGCTTCGTGTCCAACACCACCCAGTTCGCCAACACCACCGACATCTCGACGCGGGACACCCTCCGCATTGAGGGTCTGGCCTCGGAGACCACCTACCTGGTGTACCTGGTCGCCACCAACGAGGACGGCACTCCCTCCAAGAACGCCCTGTGCTTCAGGTTCACCACCACCCCGCCGGACCCGCCCAAAATGGACATCAGCGGCATCGGCAACAGCATTGACATCAAGGTAAAGCCCGCTTCCCAGCTGCGCTACGTCCTGGTGAACCACCGTGAGCTGGCAAACACCCTGTTCAACCAGCCCTTCCTGGAGGGAGCCGCCTTTGTGGATACCACCAGAGGCCCCCTCCCCCAGGCCTATACCGGCAAAACCGTTCTGGACGCCATGATGTACTTCATGCCCAACGACGACCCGGACGATGTGGGCACGAACTACCGCAACAGCCTCTTTGACCTCTATGCCAAGCCTGAGGCCAAGCAGAGGTGCTGGGAGGCTCTGGGCAATCCCCAGTCCAACGCGAACTTCCCCACGGAATCGGTGGTCATGGAGACGCTTCCCCAGCACGCCAACCGGGTGCTGAGCGGAACCGGGAGTATCAACATGGACACCTATATGAAAAACCAGATTCCCTATGTGCTGATTGTGGGCGCGAAGCCGGCGGACTCCGAAAACTACGCCTTCCAGGCCTCCGGCGACTATATCAAGAGCATCACCGACGAGCTGACCGCCACCTGCGCCTACACTCCGGATGATCCCTCCAATCCCAATGGCCCCGGGTATCTGACCATCATTTTCAACCAGGAGCCCACCTACAGTCCCAGCGGCAACCTCGCGGACCCGCCAAAGATCGACAGCTGCAACGGAGGACTGAACGGACACCCCGCCGGCAGCATCACTCCGATCAACGGCTTTGTCAACCTGGGCTCTCTCTCCGTCACCATCGGGGCAGTCCTGGAGCATCCCACGCCAAACGTCCACAACGCCTCCATTGGAAGCGTTCTGCGCTACCGCATCGACCGCCCCAACCTCATGCTCATCACCTTCAATCCGGGTCTGGCAAACGCGGGCGGCGTTCCGGTGAAAGACCCCCAGAGCGGCGCCAATGCCCAGATGCAGGTCAAGCTTCAAAACGAAGGCTCGACCGAACTGCCCAACTGGGTCGCTCATTGGAGCAAGGCATATAGCGGCGATCTGTAACGCCTCCGATTTCAGCAATCAACCATCCCCAAGGGGGGCGGGCGGCCCCGCCCGCCCCCCTGCCTCGCTTTTCGGAAAAGGAGTGTATGCTTTATGAAATCCCGAATCCTCCGCCGGACCGGAGCCCTGCTGCTGGCGCTGGCCTTGGCTTGTTCCCTGCTGGCAGTCCCGGTGGCGGCCGCCGACATTTCCTCGACCCTGTCCATTTCCGCCGACGAGACGGAAATTGAATCCGGCGACAGTACAACGGTGCGGCTTACCGGAGCGCCCAATGGCGCGAGAATCTCTTGGTCAAGCGGAAATCCCCAGATTCTTTCCGTCCCCGCCGACGCTTCCGGCGACTCCTGCGCGGTCACCGCCAGCACAGTTTCGCAAGATTCTACCGTCACCGTAACCGCGACGGTAACAGATGACACGACCGGGGATTCCGGGACCGCCGCCTGTACCATCACAGTAAAAAAGCCCCAGGCCCCCACCCCGCCCTCCAAACCCAGCATCACCGTGAGGCTGGACAAAAACAGCGCGATCCTCCCCATCGGGGGAAGCCTCACGCTCAAGGCCGACGTTACCGCCCCGGAGGGCACGAACACAACGCTGAACTGGGACCCCTCTGACAAGAGCAAATTTCGTCTGGATGTGAGCCCCTACGATTCCCACACCGCCACCATTACCCCCAGCTCCAGCGCCAAGCCCGGAGACCGGGTTACCCTCACCGCTTATTCCCAGGTGGACCCCGGCGCCAGCGACTACTGCGTCATTGAGGTGGTGCCCGCCTCGTCTCCCCAGGTCTCCAGCGTCCAGATCACCACCACCCCCACCAACGATGGGCGGAACTACGTGGACCCCGGCGTCGGCAATGAAGTCACCCTTGTCGCCACCGTCTCCCCCGCCGGCGTGTCTGAGGAGGACGGGCGGATTACTTGGACCTCCAGCGACACCTCCATCGCCAGAGTGAACCCCAATACAGGCGAAATTACCGGCATCGCCCCCGGCGAGGCCACCATCACCGCCGAGGCAGGCGGCAAAACCGACGAGCGGAAAATCGAGGTCTCCGGTATTCTTTTGAGCTATGTGGACAAATCCACCACCGGCGGCAAGGGCGAAACCGTCCGCCTCTCCGAGGACAGCGTGGTGGACATCTACCAGTACCGGGACCTCAGCATTGTCTACGAGGTTTTCGGCAACGCCCGGAACAAAACCATTGGCTGGGAGAGCTCCAACAACTCCGTGGCCCAGGTTCTGGCAGGCCGGGTCACCGCCCACTACCCCGGCACCGACGTGACCATCACCGCCATGGCCGAGGGCACCTATTGCCACGCCAGCTTCAAGGTCCGTGTCCTGGAGGACGTGGCCCAGGCCATCACCGTCGACATGGGCTCCGAGCCCTCCTATTCCTTCTCCGGCCTGCTGTACGAGCTGGACCGCCGCTCCCAGGACAAGGCCAAGGGCCCCCTGGACTGCGTGTACAGCTTGAAGGTCTCCACCGATAACGGCGTGCTCTACTACAAGTACACCTCTCCCGAGACCCCGGGGCACGGTGTGGGCGGCACGGAGCGGTATTACTACCAGCCCACCGGCCAGGGCCAGATGGCCTTGAAGGACGTGACCTTTATTCCCCTGCCCGGCTTTGACGGCACCGCCGTGGTGGACTACAACGCCGTGGCCACCAACGGGACCACCTTCTCCGGAACCATCCGCATCGAGGCCACCGCCACCGGGGACGTCAGCTATTCCACGGCCATCGACCAGCCCGTCAGCTTCGCGGCGGAGCATTTCTCCGCCGTCTGCAAGGGCCGCACAGGCCGGGCCATCAGCTATGTCACCTTCGGCCTGCCCTCCTCCAGCCGGGGCACGCTCTATTACAGCTACAGCCCCACCGGCCAGTACTCCCCCAAGGTGAACAACTCCACCCGCTACTATGCCTCCAGCAGCCCCTCCATCGACGACATCACCTTCGTCCCGGCAAAGGGCTATTCCGGAGACGTGGATATCCCCTACCGCTGCACGGACAGCTCCGGCGCGTCCTACAGCGGCACGGTGCGTATCCGGGTCTACGGGGCCAACGGCGAGGGCAGCGGCAGCGTGGAATACTCCATCGGCCGGAACCAGCGGAAGAGCCTGAACGCCGCGGACTTCAACAGCGCCTGTCAGCGGGCTGTCAACGGAACCCTGAACTACATCCGCTTCAACTCCCTGCCCTCCTCCGGAACTCTGTACCTGAACTACCGCAACAGCTCCAGCACCAAGGTCACAACCGGGCGGAACTACTATCGAAGCGGTACTCCCCGCATCTCCGACATCAGCTATGTACCCGCCTCTAATTACAGCGGCACCGTTACCATCCCCTTCACTGGAACCAGCTCCAACGGAACCACCTTTTCCGGCGATCTGGTATTCCACGTGGATGACGGCACGGGAACGGTCCACTACAACACCCCCAAGGGGCAGTCCGTCACCTTCGGTTCCGGGGAGTTTAACGACGCCTGTTACTCCATCACCGGCCGGGCCTTGAGCCGCATCCGTTTCACCAGCCTCCCCTCCACCGGCACGGGCGTCCTCTATTACAACTACTACAACTCCTCCAGCTCCCGTGCCTCCACCGGCACGGACTACCGGCGCAGCGGCTCCCCCTCTATTTCCAACCTTACCTTCGTCCCCGCCGCCAGCTATGTGGGCACCGTCACCATCCCCTTTACGGGCTATGACGAAAACAATATCCGCTTCAACGCCACCGTCACCATCTCCGTGGGCGGCGGAAGCGGCCAGTCCATCTTCTACAGCGTCCCCGCCAACGCCTTCGTCCGCTTCAACGCCGCGGACTTCAACAGCGCCTGCCGCAGCGCCACCGGGGATACCTTGAGCTATGTCCGCTTTGACCTGCCCTCCTATCAATACGGCACGCTGTACCACCAGTACAACGCCTCCAGCCGCACGGGGAACGTGGTCAGCAGCTCCACGGGATACTACTACTCCAGCACCAGTCCCCTTCTGGGCGACGTGGGCTTTGCCGCCTCCGCCACCGCCGGCACCGCCACCTTCGGCTATACCGGCTACAGCACCCGGGGCGACTCCTTTACCGGCACGGTGGAGATTTCCGTCTCCGGCTCCGCCGCCGTCAGCTCCGTCATCCGCTATACCGGAAGCGCCGCCCATCCCGTTTCCTTCCGGGCGGCAGACTTCCAGAACGCCTGTCAGGCGGCCCTGGGGGCCCAGCTGTCCTATGTTCAGTTCCACTCCCTGCCCTCCTCCGGGCGGCTCTATCAAAACTACAGCGGCCCTGTCCGGACGGGCGCCGGGGTCAGCAGCGGCACCCACTACGGTCCTCAGCAGCTGGGCCAGATCAGCTATTTGCCCAAGGCGGAATTCCAGGGAACCCTGACCATTCCCTACACCGCCTATGATACCAAGGGGGGCAGCCACTCCAGCGCGGTGGAGCTCCAGATTTCCAACAGCTATTGCGCCGCCACCTTCTCCGATACCGCCCCCGGCTGGGAGTGGGCAAAGCCCTCCATCGAGTTCCTCCGCTCCAGCGGCATCACCAACGGATACAGCAACAACACCTACCGCCCCGGGCAGTCCATCAGCCGGGGAGAGTTCACCTTGATGATCTGCCGGGCCTTCCAATTCTCCACCGGCGGCTCCTCTGGCTTCCCCGACGTGCCGGCTAACAGCACCTACGCCGGGGCCGTGGCCACCGCGCGAAACTTGGGCATTGTCCAGGGGAACAACGGCCGCTTCCAGCCCGACCGGCCCATCACCCGGCAAAGCGCCATGACCATGATCTGCCGGGCCATCGAGGCCGCGGGCCAATCCGTTCCCGTGGCCGACGCGGGACTGCTCTCCTCCTACGCCGACGGTTATCAGGTTTCCGCCTTTGCCCGTCCCTCCGTGGCCGCCCTGGTCCAGATGGGCGCCGTCCGGGGGAACAGCGCTTCCCGCCTGAATCCCGGCGCGGCCATCAGCCGGGCAGAGATGGCCGTTATTCTGCATCGGGTCCTGACCCGTTAAGAAGGAGGCCCGTTATGGCATTTTTCAAATCACTGTTTAAAAAAGAAGAGCTCCCTCCCGCCATTCCGCCGGATGACTTCCCCGAGCTTTACAGCGGCATGAAGGTAGAGGTGCTGACCCCCGCCAACGCCCTGCTCTTTGTCGGCAGGCTCCGCCTCTCCGGCTCCAGCCAGGTGGACGTTCTGGGGGAATCCGGGGGCTTCCTTCCCCGGGTGCTGTACAACCAGCCGGTGAAGCTCCGCTGCTTCCAAAAGGACGGCGACACCCTGACCCTCAACGGAACCATCGGCCCCAACGACCCCAAATTCTGGCGAATTGAAAATCTGCGGTCCCTGCAAAACAGCGAAAACCGCAACTTCTTCCGCCAGAACGCCGGTGTGGAGGGAACGGTCCGCTCTGAATCCGGACAGAAGTACGGCTGCAAGGTTCTGGACATCGGCGGCGGCGGCGCGCGGGTGCTGACGGAAAAGCTCTTCCAGCTGGAAAGCACCTTTCAGCTGGAAACCTCTCTTCTCTCCACGGAGGAGCCCTTTACCTTCACCTGTCGGGTCAGGCGCGTTATCGTCCGGGCCCAGACCGCCAGCCCCATGAAAAAGTATGAGTACGGCTGCCAGTTTGTAGAGGTTCCTCCCCGGGAGCAGGAGCGGCTTCTCCAGGCCATTTTCACCCTCCAGCGGAAGGTCCTCAAGTCCCGGCGGGACCAATGACCGTTTCCTCGCGAACCAAAAAATACCAGGGATGGCTTTTCCCATCCCTGGTACTTTTTTTGCCCCCCGCTCTAAATTTCCCTAAAATTGGGGATACTAGGGAAAAAGGAGGAACCGCTATGCGCATTGCCTTTTCCCAATTCTGCTCCAGCGGCCCGGAGGTCCAGGCTGTTCTCCGCCGCCGCATCGACGCCCTGGCCGGCCGGGGGCAGAGCTATGAATTTCCCGACTGCCAGATGCCGGAGGGCTGTGTCCCCCGGCAGGCCGTGCTGGGCTTTTTGAAGCGGGACCGGGGATATCTGCTCTACTGGCGTCCCGCCATCGCCTACCGGGGGCGGAGCTCGGTGCTGGCCGCCCTCTTCGCCCGGAGCGTCTGGCGCTTCGACAGCTATGAGGCCATGACAGCCCGGCTGGCCTCCCTCCGGAGGGAGGTGGCGGAGCCCGTCCCCCAGCCCTTCCGCCCTCCGGTACTGGCGGCGGAGCCTGTTCGTGCCGCTTCTGTCTCCCCCGCCTCGCCCTGGCCGCCCCTTTATCGAAAGCTCCAGGAGGAGCTGGGCAAACAGGTTCTGGGCCAGCCTCGCGCGGTGGAGGCCACCGCCTTCCGGCTTTACAGCCACGCGGGAAAGCGGGCTCCGGCCCGGCCCCTGTCCCTAATCTTTCACGGCCCCACCGGCGTGGGGAAGTCGGAGCTTGGAAAGGCTCTAGCCCCGGCCCTAAAACGGTGCTGCGGGCAGCCCTATGCCTTTGTTTGGACGGAGCTGAACACCTTTACCGAGGCCCATTCCGTCCACCGCCTCACCGGCGCGCCGCCGGGCTATGTGGGCTATGAGGACCAGCCCATCTTCGAGGCGGTGCGGAACAACCCCCACACGGTCTTTATGTTCGACGAGCTGGAAAAGGCTCACCCGGAGGTGTTGAAGGTTTTCATGTCCATCCTGGACGAGGGCCGCTGCACCGCCCGAAAGGCAGGGGAGGCCGGAGAGCGGGAGCTGGATTTTCGGCGCTGTGTTTTCGTCTTTACCACCAACGCGGACCTGACCACGGCGGGAGGACGCCCCTTGGGCTTCTCCGAGTACCGGCCCTTTCCTCAAAGGAACGAAGCGGAACCGGAGCGGGAGGCCGCCACCCCGGCGGAGCTGGCGAAGCGGCTCTTCCGAGAAAACGAGGAAGCACGCCGGGCCATGGTGCGCCTCGGCGTGCTTCGGGAAATCGCGGGCCGCTTCAGCGGCATCATTGGCTTTCGCTCTTTGGACGAGGGAGCCCGGCAGGCCGTCACCGTCAAGCAGGTTGTGGCCCTGGGCCGGGAATACGGCCTGGACATCCTCCAGGTGGCCCCGGATACCGCCCGGGCGCTCACGCCGGGGCGGGACGCCCTCTCCATCCGCTCCTCGGTCTGCGTGCTGGAGAGCCTGTTAGCCCCCCTGTTCGCGTCGGCCCCGGGCCGGATCGCCTATTGTTTGGCGGGACTGCCCGGATCGCTTCGTCTGGTTCCGGATTACTCCCACTCCAGCTCCACCACCGCGTTGGCGGCCTCGTCCAGCTTATAGAGCTTTCCGTCGTTGGACAGGAAGTAGCTTCCGGCAAACTGGTTGCCCTGGCCGTAGATGTTCACCCGCATGCAGACGGAACCGGCAATGCGGACAGAGCCCTCCTGGGGAATCATCTCATAGTCTTCCATGGTCTCGCCCGGCAGACCCAGCTTGGAGGGATGGATGGCCTCCAGGTCTGACAGGCCCCGTCTGGTGGAGGCCGACGGCGGCGTTTCCGGCTTCGGATCGTGGACCCGGCCCTCCGGCATATCCAGCAGCACAGAGCAGTTGGTTCCCTCCCAGCTCAGCAGCAGGGAGTGAACGCCACCGCCGGAGCCGCCCTCTGCCGCCGGCACGTTGCGGGCCAGCAGCAAGGAGCCGCTTTCCCCGTACTCTTCCGGCGGGTCAATCCGCAGCAGCGTCTCGTCCACCAGGGAGAAACCAGCGTCCTCCGTGCTCATTACCGCCGCATAGGCCGTGACTAGGCTCTTGGGGTTTTTCAGCCCCTCATAGCGATAGAGAATCTTGGTAAAGCCCGGTTCCTCCTCCGCCGGCTCGGCGGCGGGCGCTTCCTCTTCGCCGTCCTCGCCAGCGGCTTCGTG
>CATOKC010000016.1 GCA_951800675.1 uncultured Oscillibacter sp. | reverse complement strand
TCTATTATCTGCCTCCCGCCTCCTTTTGTCAAAAGATTTTAAACAGGCTCTAAGAAAAAGGCCTTTATCAATCTGGAGCCCTTCAAGCTCCCCTCGGAGAAAACCTGGGTGGCCCTGGAGAACTTCGCCAACGCCATGGAGAAGTACAACTTCCTGGAGTCCGTCCTCTGGACCGTGGTGATGACCGTGGGGTCCGTGGTAGTCATTCTGATCTGCACCTCCATGTTCGCCTGGTACATCACCCGGGTGAAGAGCCGGGCCACAAAGCTCCTGTACCTCCTGTGCGTCTTTTCCATGGTGGTCCCCTTCCAGATGGTGATGTTCACCCTTTCCCTGGTGACGGACCGGCTGCGGCTGGGTACGCCCTGGGGCCTGGTCATCATTTACCTGGGCTTTGGCGCGGGGCTGGCGGTGTTCATGTTCTGCGGCTTCGTCAAGTCCATCCCCATTGAGATCGAGGAAGCCGCCATGATCGACGGCTGCTCCCCCCTGCGGACCTTCTTCTCCGTGGTGCTGCCCATTATGAAGCCCACCTATATCTCCGTGGGCATCCTGGAGACCATGTGGATCTGGAACGACTTCCTGCTCCCTTACCTGACTCTGGACCTGAACAAGTTCAGCACCATCCCCATCACCATCCAGCGGATGCAGGGCTCCTATGGCCGGGTGGACATGGGCGCCATCATGGCCTCCCTGGTCATGGCCATCATCCCCATTGTGGTGTTCTACCTCAGCTGCCAAAAATACATTATCAAGGGGGTTGCGGCAGGCGCTGTTAAGGGGTAAAATACGGCAGGGGGGGGACTCCCCCTTTGAAAAGTACGCAAGGAGGGACGCGGAATGACTATCAAAGACATCGCCCGGCTGTCCGGGTGCGGCGTAGCCACCGTGTCCCGGGTGCTCAACGATCACCCCGACGTCAGCGACGAGACAAGGCGGAAGGTTCTGGCGGTGGTGGAGGCCCAGGGCTTCCAGCCCAACAACAACGCCAAACACCTGAAACAGCAGGCCGGGACCGGCATCACCATTTTAGTGAAGGGCACCCAGAACATGCTCTTCGCCGACCTGGTGGAACGGGTCCAGGCCCTCCTCCGGGACAGCGGGCGGGACGCCGTGGTCTACTATCTGGACGAGGACGCCGACGAGGTAAGCTACGCCCTCCAGCTCTGCCGGGAGCGCAAGCCCCTGGGCATCCTCTTCCTGGGCGGGGACCTGGAGCTCTTCCGGGCCCGGTTTCAGCCCATTGCCGTCCCCTGCGTGCTGCTGACCAACACCGCCAGGGACCTTCACTTTGAAAATCTGTCCTCCCTGACCACCGACGACGGCGAGGCCGCCGCCCAGGTCATCGAATTTCTGGCCGGACAGGGCCACCGCCGCATCTGCCTCCTGGGCGGCAACTGGTCCTGCTCCCAAATCAGCTACCGCCGCCTGGAGGGCTGCCGCCGGGCCTTTCAGCGCCTGGGCCTGCCCTTCGACCCGGAGCGCCAGTGCGAGCCCTGCCGCTACTCCATGGCCGACGCCTACGCCGCCACGGAGCGGCTGCTGGACCGCCGCCCGGACCTGACGGCCATTTTCGCCATGAGCGACGTCATGGCCATCGGGGCCGTCCGGGCCCTGCGGGACCGGGGCAGGCGGGTGCCGGAGGACATCTCCGTGGTGGGCTACGACGGCATTCCCATGGCCAGCTACTCCGTCCCCCGGCTCACCACCGTCCGCCAGGACACCCAGCGCCTGGCGGAGCGGGGCGTGGACGTGCTTCTGCGCAACATCGAGCGGAAAAACTGTCCCGTCCACGAGGTGGTGCCCTTCCAGCTCATCCCCGGCGAGAGCGTCGCCAGGCTGGAGGCGTAGCCGCCCCTTGACTTCAACAAGAAAGGGGATGCCAACTTGAGAAAAGCCGGTATCCTGATGCCCATTTCCTCCCTGCCTTCTCCTTATGGAATCGGGACCCTGGGAGCCGCCGCCAGGGAGTTTGTGGACTTCCTGGTCCGGGGCGGGCAGTCCTGCTGGCAGATTCTGCCGGTGGGTCCCACAAGCTACGGGGACTCCCCCTACCAGTCCTTCTCCTCCTTCGCCGGAAATCCCTATTTCATCGACCTGGACACCTTGGCCGAATGGGGATTCCTGGAGCCGGGGGAATACCAGTCCCTGGACTGGGGAAGCGATCCGGAACGGGTGGACTATGAAGCCCTTTACCGAAACCGCCTCGCGGTCCTGCGCCTGGCCTGCTCCCGCCTGAAGCGGGGCGACCTGTTCGAGCTGCGGGGCGTCCTCTGGAAGGCGGACTGGCTGGAGGACTACGCCCTGTTCATGGCCTTGAAGGACCGGTATGACGGAGCTCCCTGGCTGGAGTGGCCGGAGGAGCTGCGCCTTCGCCGCCCCGCCGCTCTGGAGAGCGCCCGGAAGGAGCTGTCTGGAGAAATCGACTTCTGGACCCGGGTACAGCTCCTCTTTTTCTGCCAGTGGTGGAGCCTGAAGGAATATGCCAACGAAAACGGCGTCTCCATCATCGGGGACCTGCCCATTTACGTCTCCATCGACAGCGCCGATGTCTGGGCCAATCCCGAACAGTTTCAGCTGGACGCCGGCGGACGGCCCACGGAGGTGGCGGGCTGCCCGCCGGACGGCTTCGCCGCCGATGGACAGCTGTGGGGAAACCCCCTTTTCGACTGGGAAGCCATGAAGGCCGACGGCTACCGCTGGTGGATTCGCCGCATCGCCGCCCAGTTCCAGCTCTACGACACCCTGCGGATCGACCACTTCCGGGGCTTTGACGAGTACTACGCCATCCCCGCCGGGGACGCTACCGCCCGGAACGGCCATTGGCGTCCCGGCCCCGGCATCGGCTTTTTCCGGGCCGTGGAGGCGGCTCTGGGTCCCCGGGACATCATCGCCGAGGACCTGGGCTTTCTCACCCCCTCCGTCCGAAAGCTGCTGGAGGAGACGGGTTACCCCGGCATGAAGGTGCTGGAGTTCGCCTTCGACAGCCGGGACACCGGCGGAGGCTACCTCCCCCACTGCTACACCCCCCACTGCGTGGCCTACACCGGCACCCACGACAACGACACCATCCTGGGCTGGATGGCCTCCGCCCCGGCGGAGGACGTGGAGCTGGCGAAGGCCTATCTCCGCCTCAATGAACAGGAGGGTTACCACTGGGGCATGATGCGCTCCGCCTGGGCCTCCGCGGCGGACCTGGCGGTGATGCAGCTTCAGGACCTGCTGGGCCTGGGCAGTGAGGGCCGGATCAACACCCCCTCCACCCTGGGCGGAAACTGGCGCTGGCGGGCCCTGCCGGGGAGCTTCTCTCCAGAGCTGGCGGACCGGCTCCATCGGGAAATGGAAATCTACCAGCGCCTGCCCAGGTGACCGGTAACGGCATACAGACGGAAGGGACGGTGTAAACCGTCCCTTTTTTTGTCAAAAAACCGCGGTCTGAAAGCAAGCGAAAAGGAAAAGAGCTACGAGAGAAACCACTGATGGGTTTCTCTCGTTTTCAATCAGAAGCTTTTCGGAACGTTTTAAAGTTCTGAAAAACTTGCTCAGGCTGGCGAAAAGACATATTCGCCGGCCTGAGGGACCGCGCAAGCCGTCCCTTTTGGGGGCGTTCAGTCCGCAAACAGCGTTGTGGAGAGATATCGGTCCCCGCCGTCGGGCAGCAGGGCCACGATGGTCTTTCCCCGGTTCTCAGGCCGTTTCGCCAGCTGGACGGCGGCCCACACCGCCGCGCCGGAGGAGATGCCCGCCAGCACGCCCTCCGTCCGCCCCAGGCGGCGGACCATGGCAAAGGCGGCCTCCTCCTCCACGGGGATAACCTCGTCGTAAACCTCCGTGTTCAGGGCCCGCGGCACAAAGCCCGCGCCAATGCCCTGGAGCCCGTGGCACCCGGCTTTCCCCCCGCTCAGTACCGGGGAGGCGGCAGGCTCCACCGCCACAATTTTTACGGCGGGGTTCCGGCTCCTCAAATACTCCCCCACGCCGGTGAGGGTCCCCCCGGTGCCCACGCCCGCCACAAACATATCCACTCTTCCCTCTGTGTCCGCCCAGATCTCCAGGCCCGTTCCGGCCCGGTGGGCGGCGGGATTGGCGGGGTTTTCAAATTGACCGGGAAGGAAGCCGCCGGGGATTTCCGCCGCCAGCTCCCGGGCCCTTTCAATGGCCCCGGTCATACCGCTTTCCCCCGGAGTGAGGATCACCTCCGCGCCATAGGCCCGCACCAGCCGTCGGCGCTCCTCGCTCATGGTCTCCGGCATGACGATGAGCACCCGGTAGCCCCGGGGGACGGCCACGGCGGCCAGCCCAATGCCCGTGTTGCCGGAGGTGGGCTCGATGATGACGGAGCCGGGCTTCAAAAGGCCCCGGGCCTCTCCGTCGTCCAGCATGGCCTTGGCCGCCCGGTCCTTGACGGACCCGGCGGGGTTCCAAAACTCCAGCTTTGCCAGAACCCGGGCCTCCAGCCCCTCCTCCCGCTCCACGCGGGTCAGCTCCAGCAGCGGGGTTCCGCCGATCAACTGCTCCATGGATGTGTACACATGGCTCATGGCGCGTCTCCTCCCATCGCGGTCGTTGTTTCAAGCTATGCCCGAGGGCCCGTCCTATGAGGGGCGGTCCCCCCTCCTCAGAGGACCAGCGCCTCCTTCAAGGTGCGGAGGGAGGCCAGGTGGCCCTCCAGCATGGGCAGGGTCAGGTCCTCCATTTCCAGGGAAACCACCTCGTCGTATCCGGCCATGCGGGCAACGGAAAAGAACTCCTGCCACCACTGGACGCCGTGTCCCGCCCCCACCGCCACATAGTTCCAGCTCCTTTGGCGGAAGGCGTCGATGGGCTTGGTATCCAGCATGCCGTTGGGGCCCCACTGGCGCCGCTCCGGCCTGGAGTCCTTGCCGTGAATGTGATACAGGGCGCCCGCCTCCCCCAGAACCCGGGCGGCCTCAATGGGGTCCCCGCCCATCCAGAACAGGTGGGAGGGATCCAGGTTCATGCCCACCATGGGCCCCACGGCCTCCCGGAGGCGCAGCAGCGTCTCCGGATTGTACACCAGCTGCATCCCGTGATTCTCCAGGGCGATTCGCTCCACGCCGCAGTCCTCAGCCCTGCGGGCCAGCTCCCTCCAAGCGGGGATGGCCACATCATTCCACTGGTAGTCCAGGATGTCCTGGGTCTCCGGGGGCCAGGAGGTAGTGATCCACACCGGCGTCCGGTCTCCGGGACACCCGGCGGGGAGGCCGCTCATCATGACAATCTTCCTCACCCCCAGCAGGGAAGCCAGACGGAAGGTCTTTTCCGTCACCTCCCGCTCCCGCTCATAGGCCAGGGGATTTCCGGAACAGTTCAAGGCGCAGAGCTCCAGCCCCCGCCGCCGCTGCGCGTCCCGCCAACGGGCCCGGGCGGTCTCGGAGGAAAGGAGCGCCTCCAGGTCGATGTGGGGCGCGGCGGACCAGTTGCCCGTGCCGATCTCCAGGCCGGAAATCCCTTGGGCGGCGCAGAAATCCAGCATGTCCTCATAGGGCATGTCCAAGGTGCAGGTCTTGATGGCAAGCTTCATGGCGGCCTCCTGTCTATGGTTTTAAGCCCCGGGGGGGCTTTTTTCCCATTATAGCTATCCGCCCGTCGCTGTCAAGGCGGTCTTTGTCCACTCTCTGCCGCGGCGCCCGAAGAGAGTGGGAAAACAGATAAAATCCAGTGGTTTTCCCGCTGATTTTTGTCGGCTATGGTTCTTGACGATTTCCCCCGGGAATGGTATCTTACTTCATCATACAGCGCATATGGTATATTGGAAAAGAGGTAATGAACAATGGAAACTCTCATCAGCCTTTCCGCCGCTCTGATCGGCGGACTGCTGCTGTCCCGGGCAGCCAAGCGGCTGAAGCTGCCCGCCGTCACCGCCTATCTGGTGGCGGGGCTGCTGCTGGGCCCCTTCTGCTTGGGCGCGCTGCGCATCGGCGGCCTGGGCTTCGCCTCCATGGAGGCGGTGGAGGGCCTGAACATGCTCTCCCAGGTGGCTCTGGGCTTCATCGCCTTCACCATCGGCAACGAATTCCGGGTGAGCCAGCTGAAAGCCATGGGCCGCCAGGCCATCATCGTGGGCATCCTCCAGGCCGTGACCGCCACGGTGCTGGTGGACCTGGCGCTGATTCTCCTGCACCTGATCCGGCCGGAGGTCATCTCCGTGTCCTCCGCCATCACCCTGGGCGCCATCGCCGCCGCCACGGCCCCCGCCGCCACGCTGATGGTGGTCCGGCAGTACAAGGCCGACGGCCCCATGACACGGCTTCTTTTGATGGTGGTTGCCATTGACGACGCGGTGGGCCTGGTGCTCTTTTCCGCCTCCTTCGGCGTGGCCATGGCCCTGGAGAGCGGCGCTGTCAGCGTGGTGACGGTGCTGGTGGAGCCGGTGGTGGAAATTCTCCTCTCCCTGGGCCTGGGAGCGGTGGCCGGTATCGCTCTTTACTGGGTGGAGCAGTTCTTCCACTCCCGAAGCAAGCGCCTGTCCATCTCCATCGGCTTCGTCCTGCTGACGGTGGGCCTATCTATGAAGGAGTTCGAGGTGGGTGGCGTCCATTGCGGCTTCTCTTTGCTGCTGGTATGCATGATGACCGGCACCCTGTTCTGCAACATCTGCGACTTCTCTGAGGAGCTGATGGCCCGGGTGGACGGATGGACGGCCCCCCTGTTTGTGCTGTTCTTTGTCCTCTCCGGCGCGGAGCTGGATTTGTCCGTGCTGCGGAATCCCTCTGTGCTGCTCATCGGCGTCATTTACATCCTGGTCCGCTCCCTGGGCAAATACGCGGGCTCCTACGGCAGCTGCGCCCTCACCGGCTGCGACGAAAAGATCCAGAAATACCTGGGCATCACCCTGCTGCCCCAGGCCGGCGTGGCCCTGGGCATGGCCATCACCGCCCAGGCCCTGGCCGACGGCGCGGTGGTGCGGAGCGTGGTCCTGTTCTCCGTGCTGGTGTACGAGCTGGTGGGCCCGGCCCTGACGAAACGGGCTTTGCTGGCCGCCGGGGAGATTCAGCCCGAGGGCCGCACCTCCGCCCGGGTCAAAAACGGCTGAGCTCCTGGGGCGCAAATCCGGTTTCCCTCCACGGCGCAAAACGCGGCGGCCCCGAATCTTCAGGGCCGCCGCGTCTTTTAGAACCTATGAACCTATATTCACAACGGTCCAACGCCGTCTGGACGGTCCTTCCGGCGTTCCCCAGTTATGAATATACGTGTTCTTTTATTCGGCGGACTTCTCCGCCGCCTCTTTTTTCAGCAGGCTCTTGCCCTGGGACAGCAGCAGTCCCGTCAGGGTCAGCACAGCTCCCAGAGCGGCCAAAGGCGTAATGGGCTCATGGAGAATCAGCACCGAGGCCGCCACGGTGATGACCGGGGCCAGATAGGTGTACACGCTGGTCTTGACCGGTCCCAGCAGCTTCACCGCCAAATTCCAGGTGACAAAGCACACCGCCGACGCGCCAAAGCCCAGAAACACCAGATTTCCCAGATACACGGGGTTGGCGAATCGCTCCAACCCCAGGCGGCAGTCAAACACCATAAGCGCCGGGAGCATCCACAAAATTCCCCAGACAAAGGTCCGCCGGGTGGTGAGAATGGTGTTCCAGCCCCAGGCGCTGATCTTCCGGGTCAAAATTACGTAGCAGGCCCAAATCACCGCCGCCAGCAGGGACAAAAGGTCCCCTATCGGGTTTAGCTCCAGCTGGGAGCCGCTGAAGCTGATGAGGGAGATTCCGACCATCGCCACCACGAAGCCCAGGTAGAAGCCGCCGCCGGGCCGCTCCTCCTTCAAAAACAGGTGGGACAGCACCGCCGTGAAAAAGGGAATCACGGATAGAATTACCCCCACGTTGGAGGCCAGGGTGTAGGTCAGGGCGATGTTCTCCAGCAGGTAGTACAGGCACACGCCGCACAGGCCCGCTCCAGCGAAGATCAGCTCCTGTTTTTTCGTGACACCCCGCATCCTCCGGGGGCAGGCCAGGAACAGCGCCACAAGACCCATGATAAAGCGGATGAACAAAATCTCCACCGGCTGGAAGTCCCGCAGCAGCACCTTGGTGGAGATGAAGGTGGTTCCCCAGACGGCGATGGTGAAAAAGGCGGCGGCGTGGCCCCTTGCCTGGTCATTTTTCATGGCATAAACGCTCCTTGTCCAAAAACATTTCCCGGTAGGCCCCGGGCGCCAGGCCGATAAACCGGCTGAAATAGTTGGTAAAATGGCTCTGGTCGGAAAAGCCCGTCCGCAGGGCCGCCTCGGCGGGCGGAACCCCCTGCTCCAGCAGTCTCTTCGCCGCGCCCACCCGCAGGTTTTCCAAATAGCGGTAGGGCGTGACCCCCTTCTCCCGGGCGAAGGCCCGGAGCAGGGCCGACTTGCTCAGCCCCGTCTCCTCCCGGAGACGCTCCAGGGTAATCCGCTCTCCATAGTGCCCCTCCATAAAGGCGCAGGCCCGCTCCACCGCCTCCCGCCCGGCGGGGGCCGGGTCCCCCACAGGCTGTCCGCAGAGCCGCAGCAGCCGGGAGAGCAGCAGCAACAGCCGCTCCTCCCGCTCGAACTCCCGGGAACCCCGCATAATCTCTTCATGGAGGGCCCGGAAATCCCAGGCGGCCTCCGGGTCGGACACCACATTCCGGGAGAAAGCCGGCAGCGTCCGTTGCCCCGTCAGTTCCCCGGTCAGGTCCAGCATGGTCTCCTTGGGAATGTGCAGGCCCCAGTACTCCAGGGCCGCGCCGCTCTCGGCGCAGGCGTGGAGGTCGCCGGGGTTGTATATGATGATGTCCCCCTTTTTCAAGGCGTACGCCACATCCCGGCAGATCAGCTCCCCCCGTCCGCCCTCGATGTAGCCGACGACGTAATACTCGTGGAAGTGCTTGGGAAAGGAGCGGCGGAAGCGGTACGCCTCTAAGCGCAGCCCGGCGTCGTAAACCGCCGTCCCGAATTCGTCTTTCACCTTCCGTCCCTCCCTTCGCCGGACTCATTATAACAGGTTTTCCGTCGAATGGCTTGTAAAATATCAGCGTGGAGAAAAAATTTTCTCCACGCTGATATTTTTGTCCGGCTCAGCCGTTTGTAAATTTTGTGTGCTGGCGGCGGTAGGCGTCGTTGTCCTTTTGCCCCAGCTCATTCTCCACCTGGGCCAGCTGACGTTCCAGGCTCTCCCGCTTCGTTTCATCGGTCTCCCGGTCGAGCTTGGCCTCCAGCTTTTCCTTTTTTTCCTTCAGCTTTCTGATCTCCCGGTCCACCGCGTCGGTATTGCTGACGCATTTCTCCTCCTTGCCGTCCTTATCCGGCGGGCCGGCCTTCTCCGGGGACATGGGCTCCTTTTCCCCCTCCGGGTATTCCGCCCTGGGAGCCCCCGGGGAAGCAGGAGCGCCCTCCGCCGCCTCGGGGTCGTCAAAGTAGATTTTGGGGCTTCCGTCCTCATCCTTCCCCAGCCAATAGCGGCCATAGGACGCTTGCTTTTCCTCCGGGACGTATTCGTCCTTGTCAGGTCTCAACAGGGCCTCGGAGGCGGGCCGGGACGCGGGGCGGGCCTTTGCGGTCCGTTCGGCTGCCCGGAGGGCGGGCTCTGCGGCTGGCCGGGAACTGCTGCTGGAAATTGGGATCATAAGAACCCCCTCCTTTCTTGTCGTCCAGTGTAGCACCTCCCCGCCGGTTTTCAAGGGCTTTGCCCTGAACTGCCGCTCTTATGTCCTGAGATGTTCAGCAGCACATCCAGGCGGAAGCGCCCCCCGGATTTCTCACAGGCCACCGCCCCGCCGTACTTCTCCGCCGCCGCCCGGATATTCCGCAGTCCTGTTCCCGGCTCCGGCGGCGGCCCGAAGGCGCAACTGTTTTCAAATTCCAGCCGGTAGAAGTCCCCCTGCCGCTCTCCCCGAACCCGGAGGAAGGGCGCTTCCCCCTCCGCCCCGGCAGCGGCCCGAAGGGCGTTGTCCAGGGCGTTGGCAAAGATGACGCAGAGGTCGAAGGCGTCCAGGCGTCCGTCCTCCGGCAGGCGCAGGGAGACCTCCGCCGGGATGCCCCGGGCCTCCGCCAGGGCCAGCTTCTCCCCCAGCAGCGCGTCCACCGCCGCCTCGCCTGTCCGGCAGGGCGGAGCCAGGGCGGCGGAGGCCGCCTCCAGCTTCCCCAGATACCGGCGGGCCTCCTCCGTCCGCCCGGCGGAGAGAAGGCCGTCCAGCACGGAGAGGTGGTTTTGGAGATCGTGACGAAAGGCGCGGGTTTTCTTATAGCGGGTCTGGGCCTCCGCCACATAGGTCCGCTGGGCCTGGACCGACTGGCTGAGCAAGTCCAGCTCCACCTGGGCCCGGACGCCCCGGCACGCCCTGCGGTAGGCGTACAGCGTGCACAGCAGCGCCGCCAGCCCCATGGCCTGGAGGGCCAACAGGGCCATGTGCCGTCCCAGTGGCTCCGGGGCGAAGGACAGGTGGCTGTAGGCCGTCTCCAGAATATAGAGCTCCGCCGCCAGGAAGAACAGGCCGGGCAAGGGAAAAAGCCCCAGATTGGGCTCGTCCTCCCCCAGCGGGAGGAGGCGCAGAACCAGCCCATAGCACAGGGCGCACAGGGCAATGGACGCCAGGACCGACAGGACGACCAGGGCATACAGGGGCAGGCCCTTGGACACATGGGGATAAAATACGGTCTCCACGGAGTTCATCATGCCCGCGGCCATCTGGAATACATACACCGCCAGCAGCGCCGCCGTGCAGGAGGGGACAGGCCGGTTCCGCAGGGCCAGGCGGCTCATGGCGTACAGGGCCGCCAGCGCCGCCGCCATGGCCGCCGGCGCGCCCCACCCGGCGGCGCTGAAAACGGCTTCAATGCCATAGAGCAGCAGGAGGTAGAGGGCAAACTGCCACGCCCGCCCCCGCCGCCCCGTCAGGCGGCAGAGAAAGGCCATGTGCAGAAGGCCCTGAGCGGCCAGGGTCACGGCGTTCAGGCAAAGCGTAAACCAGTCCATGTCATTCCCCCCGCTCTCGCATGCGGCGCAGCAGCGCCTGGGTCAGGTCCCCCTCCCGGAGGCGGGAAACCGGGACGGCCCCGCCTCCGCTCAGCCTCACCTGTCCCCCGCCGCAGCCCCGCACGTGGTCCAGGTTCACCAGATAGCTCCGGTGGCAGCGGAAGAAGCCGCTCCCCAGCCGCCGCTCCAGGTCCGCCAGCTTGTCATAGTAGTCCAGGACACCGCCGTCCTCCCGGTGGAGGTAGACCTTCCGTCCCAGCACCTCGCAGTAGACAATCTCCTCCAGGGGGATCACCTCCCGGGCGGTTCCCCGCTGAATCAGCAGCGTTCTGGCCCGCCGCCGGTCCAAATCCTCCAGGGCCCGCTCCAAAGTCCGGCGTAGCCGGGCGGGGTCCACAGGCTTCACCAGATAATCGAAGGCCCGGACCTCAAAGGCGTCGAATACCCGCTCTCGGAGCACCGTCAAAAAGACGATCCGGCACTCGTCCCCCCGGCGGCGGAGGGCCCTTGCCGTCTCCAGGCCGTCGGGCGGGGCCATCTGGATGTCCAGGAACACCAGGTCGAAGTTCTCCCTGGCTTCCAGCAGGGCCTGCCCGCTGGGGAAGCGCCGGAGGACCGCCTCCCGGCAGCCCAAGTCGCCCAGGCTGGTTTCCAGCCGGGCCGCGAGCTGGTCCAGCATATAAGGTTCATCGTCGCAGACCGCAAAGCGGAGCATATTGATCACCTCCTCCACCGTAGCAGACGGCAGGGCCCAAGGCAAGCCCGCCGCGCTGAACGGGCGTTTTGATGTCATGAATGGAAAATTGGGTTTTCATATAGTATACCACCGAAGGCCCCCGGAGAAAAGGGCTCCGGGCGCTTCCCCCGACCCCCTGGGCGCTTCCCCGACCCCCTGGCCGATTGACACGTCCATGGACCTGTGCTAAAATCAGGATATTATTGTCAGGAGGTGTTCCGCCCATGGCCTACACCCGCGAATATTTCCAAGCCAGCGCAGATTTTCTGCGGACCCGTGTGAACTTCACCCCGGAGGTGGGCGTCGTCCTGGGCTCCTGCCTGGGTCCCTTTGCCCAAACCATCAAAAACCCCATCGTGGTGGACTATGCCGATATCCCCCACTTCCTGCTCTCCACCGTGGCCTCCCACGCCGGGAAGCTGATCTTCGGCTCTGTGGAAGGACGGAAGGTGGTCTGTATGTCCGGCCGCTTCCACTCCTATGAGGGCTATTCCTTCGAGGAGCTGGTCATCCCCATCCGGGTTTTAAAGCTGCTGGGGGTGAAAACGGTTATCCTCACCAACGCCGCCGGGGCCGTCAACCGGGACTACCGCCCCGGGGACGTGATGGTCCTCCGGGACCACATCAAGCTCAACGGGGACAGCCCCCTCCGGGGGCCCAATCTGGAGGACTTCGGCCCCCGGTTTTTCGATGTCTCCCGGATGTACACGCCGGAGCTGCGGAAGCTGGCCCTGGACCTCTCCAAGGCCTCTCCCCTCCGATTCCACGAGGGGACCTATATGTTTTTCCCCGGCCCCCAGTTCGAAACGCCGGCGGAAATCCGGGCCGCCCGGCTTTTGGGGGCCGACGCTGTGGGCATGTCCACCGTCACGGAGGCCCTCACCGCCGCCCACTGCGGCCTTCCTCTGCTGGCCCTGTCCGTCATCACCAATATGGCCGCCGGGGTGCTGGACCAGCCTCTCAGCGCCAAAGAGGTGGATGAGGCGGCGGAGAAGATTTCCGGCGCTTTCAGCGATTACATGAAAACCATCGTATCCACGATTTAAATGAGGAGGAGACAAGCCTATGAAGCTGCTGCTGAAACACTGTGACATCCTGGCCTCGGAGGGGGAAGGCTTCCGCTGCCTGGAAAACGCCTATCTGGGTGTGAACGGCGACACCATCGACTACATCGGAACGGAACAGCCCCAGGCCGCCTATGACCAGGAAAAGGACCTCTCCGACCGCTTGCTGCTACCGGGCCTGATCAACTGCCACAACCACAGCCCCATGGTGCTGCTCCGGGGCGTGGGCAGCGACCTCTCCCTCCAGGAGTGGCTGTTCGGGAGGATCATGCCCATTGAGGACAAGCTGACGGCCCAGGACATCAAAACCGGCAACCAGCTGGCCCTGCTGGAGATGATCTCCACCGGCACCACCAGCTATTCCGACATGTACTTCGAGCCCCAGACCGCTGTGGAAAACGCCCTGGCCTGCGGCATCAAGGCCAACATCTCCCGCCCGGTCCAGTGCTTCAATCAAGACGAGACCTATGCCGAAAACTTCCGGGCGAAAGAGTCCATCCAGCTCTTCAAGGACTGCCACGGCGCGGGGGACGGCCGGGTCCGCGTCGACTTTTCCATCCACGCGGAATACACCTGCTTCGAGCATATCGTGGGCCCCTACAGCGCCGACTGCAAATCCCTGGGGGGGAGGATGCACATTCACCTCTCCGAGACGAAAAAGGAGCATGACGAGTGCGTGGAGAAATACGGCAAGACCCCGGCGAAATGGTTCTATGACCTGGGGACCTTCGACTCCCCCACCGCCGCCGCCCACTGCGTCTTTGTCACGGAGGAGGACATGGCCCTGATGCTGGAAAAGGGCGTCAGCCCCATCCACAACCCCACCAGCAACATGAAGCTGGGCAGCGGCTTCGCCCCCATCCAGCGGATGCTGGACCTGGGACTCAACGTCACCCTGGGCACCGACGGAGCCGCCAGCAACAACAACTTAAACCTGATGGAGGAACTGCACCTGGCCGCCGTCCTCCACAACGGCTATCACCGGGACCCCACCATTTTGAAGCCCGCCCAGCTCCTGGCCATGGCCACCCGCAACGGGGCCAGGCTCCAGGGCCGGGAGGACACCGGCGAGCTGGCCGTGGGCAAGAAGGCGGACCTCATCGCCCTGGACCTGACAAAGCCCCACCTCTTCCCCAACCTGGACCCCCTGGCCCTGACGGTCTACTCCGCCCAGGGCAGCGACGTGGTTTTGACCATGGTGGACGGGAAGATTCTCTATGAAAACGGCGAATTTTTAACCCTGGACGCGGACAAAATTCTCTACGAGTCCAAGGCGGCGGTGAAGCGGCTGTACGCCTGAGCGCCTGTATACGGAAAGGGATTTGCTTATGAAAAATTTCACCTATTCGATTCCAACGGTGGTCCATTTCGGCCAGGGGCAGATTCAAAAGCTGGGCGGGGAAATCGCCGCCCGGGCCCGCAAGGTCCTGGTGGTCTACGGAGGCGGCAGCGTCAAGCGCAACGGCGTCTTTGACGCGGCCATCGCCCAGCTGAAAGCACACGGTATCTCCTGGACGGAGCTCCCCGGCGTGGAACCCAATCCCCGGGTTGCCACGGTTCGGGAAGGCGTCCGCCTCTGCCGGGAGCAGGAGCTGGACGGCGTGCTGGCCCTGGGCGGCGGCAGCGTCATTGACTGCGCCAAGGGGATTGCCGCCGGGTTCTACTACGACGGGGACCCCTGGGACCTCTCCGCCAAGAAGCTCACTCCGGAGCGGGCCCTGCCCATCTTCACCGTATTGACCATGGCGGCCACCGGCTCCGAGATGGACAGCATCGCCGTCATCTCCAATCCGGAGACCAACGAGAAGGAATCCTTCGCCGGGCCTTGCTGCTACCCCGCCGTGTCCATCCTGGACCCCACCTACACCTATTCCCTCCCCGCCGCCCAAACCGCCGCCGGCACGGCGGACATCATGTCCCACACCTTCGAGAACTATTTCAGCCCCATTGAGACCAACTATCTGGCGGACAGCCTGGCGGAGGCCATCCTCCGCTCCTGCGTGAAATACGGCCCCAAGGCCATCGAAACCCCCGACGACTACGAAGCCCGGGCCAACCTCATGTGGAACGCCGCATGGGCCATCAACGGCTTTTTGGACATGGGCAAGCCTGTGGCCTGGAGCGTTCACCGGATGGAGCACGAGCTCTCCGCCTTCTATGACGTTACCCATGGCGTGGGGCTGGCCATCCTGACCCCCAACTGGATGCGCTATGTCCTCCGTGAACAAACCGAGGCCCGCTTCGCCCGGTACGGCGCCGCCGTCTGGGACCTGGACCCCGCCCTCCCGGTCCGGGAGGCGGCGGAGGCCGCTATTGAGAAAACCCGGGCGTTCTTCAACTCCCTGGGGCTCCCCGCCACGCTGGCGGAGCTGGGCATCGGTCCGGAGCACTTCGAGGAAATGGCCCGGAAGGCCCGGAACAGCGGCTTTGACAAAACCTTTGTCCCCCTCAGCGCGGAGGACATCGTGAACATCTACCAGATGAGCCTATGAACCTCAGCCCTCCTCCCAAAAACTTGGGAGGAGGTTTTTTTCTATTTCAGGAAACCTTTTCTCCACTCCGGCATAGACTGCTAAATAGACTGAAAAACAAAAGGAGGACCTGCCGTGAGCATTGTGAAAAACACCGCCGGGGACGTGGACGACCTGATTTTCCAGGACTGCTGGCTCCCAAGCGACCGCTGAGCCCCGCCGGGACGCCGTTTCGCGGCGTCCTTTTCGCTTTAAAGCGTTGACAAGCCCTTCACTTGCGCATATACTGGTCTCGTATTTCAAGCGAGAAGGAGCGTGAATCCTATGGACCTGAGCTTAAACAGCGCCGTACTGGGCCTGGAGCTGTCCGGCATCCGCCGCTTCACCTTCCTGGTGCGGGACACTCCCGGGGCCTGCGCCTTGACCATTGGAGAGCCGGACCAGAACACCCCGGATGTGGTCAAGGAGGCCGCCAAGGCCGCCCTGGATCAAAACGACACCCACTATCCCCCCGGCAACGGCTATCCCTACATGCTGGAGGCCATCTCCAAATTCGAGGAGCGGGCCCACGGCCTGCGCTACTCCCCCGAGGAGATCATCCTCACCATCGGCGCCACGGAGAGCCTGTTTATCGGCCTGTCCACCGTGCTGAACCCTGGGGACGAGGTGATCATCCCCACTCCGGCCTTCAGCCTCTACGAATCCATTACCCAGCTCTGCCGGGGCGTGCCCGTGGCCCTGCCCACGGAGGATCATCACTTCCAGATTGACCCCCAGGCTCTGGAGGCCGCCATCACCCCGAGGACCAAGGCCATTGTCCTCACCTCCCCCAACAACCCCACCGGCTGCATCTATACCCGGGAGACCCTGGACGCCGTACACGGGATTTTGAGGGACAAGCCTATCTTCGTCCTCTGCGACGACGTGTACCGCAGTCTGGTTTACACGGAGGACTACCACAGCTTCGCGGAGTACCAGGACATGCGGGACCGGATCATTGTCATCAACAGCTTCTCCAAGCCCTATGCCATGACCGGCTGGCGGCTGGGCTACTGTCTGGCGGACGCCCCCATCCGGGACCGGATGCAGATTTTCCACCAGTACGCCGTGGTCTCCGCCCCCGCCTTCGTCCAGCCCGCCTGCGTGGCCGCCCTGGAGAGCGACACCACCCCCATGACGGAACTCTTCCGCAAGCGCCGGGACTACGTTTACCAGCGTCTCCAAGACTGCGGTCTGGAGGTCCAGAAGCCGGAGGGGGCCTTCTACATGTTTATCAACATCAAAAAATACGGCATGGACTCCCGGACCTTCTGCGAGAAGATGCTGAAAGAGGGTCTGGTGGGCTTGATTCCCGGCGTATATTTCGGCGCCGAGGGCTACATGCGGCTGAGCTACTGCTACTCTGACGAGGACCTGAAAGAAGGTCTGGACCGGGTGGAGCGCTTCCTCAAGACCCTTTGATGCCCCAGAAAGAGCCTTTTTGCCGCAGGCTCCCCGCAAAAGGTATGTTCTTTGGAGGACTGCACAAGTTTGGTGTCTGATTTTATAAGCTTGAGCTTGATTGGCCTCCATTGACTTTGATGGAAGTTGGCGCTATTATAGGCAGGGACATCCGAAATCAGCCAATTTCGATCAGAAAGAGGGGGGTGAATTATGCCGGCGGAACAACACACGGAGACCTTAGCCGCCTTTGGGCAGTACAACTTCACCATAGGTGCCGCCCGCGTCATCACAGACCGCCTGCCGGACCAGAGGTATCGGGACTACACGGACATTCAGGAGGTGCGAGGGTGGTCTACACGGTAACACTGAACCCCGCCCTGGACTATGAGGTCCTGGTGGACGGCTTCCGTCCCGGGGAGCTGAACCGCGCCAGCCGGGAGCATCTGCACTTCGGCGGCAAAGGCGTCAACGTCTCCACGGTTCTCCACAGTCTGGGGGTGGAGACCACGGCCCTGGGCTTTGCGGCCGGGTTTACCGGCAGGGCCCTGGAAAACGGGCTGAAAGCCCTGGGCATCCTCACGGACTTCGTGTGGCTGGAGGAGGGCCTGACCCGGGTCAACGTCAAGATCCGCTCCGGCGGCGGCGAGACGGAAGTCAACGGCCGGGGCCCCGCCATCCCCGCCCCGGCTTTGGAGGCCCTGCTTCACAAGCTGGACCGCCTGGAGGCGGGCGACGTGCTGGTCCTGGCCGGGTCCCTGCCCGCCGGACTGCCCGGGGACGTATACCGCACCATTCTGGACCGGGTGGCGGGCCGGGACGTGCTGACGGTGGTGGACGCCGCCCGAGACCTGTTAACAGGCGTCCTCCCCTGCCGTCCCTTCCTCATCAAGCCCAACAGGGCCGAGCTAGGGGAGCTTTTCGGAAAGGAATCCTTGACCGAGGAGGAGATCCTCTCCCGCGCCAGAAGCCTCCAGACCCAAGGGGCCCGAAACATCCTGGTTTCTCTGGCCGGGGACGGGTCGCTGTTGCTGGACGAAACCGGCGGGCTCCGCCGCCTGGGAGTTCCCCCGGGAGTGGTCCGTCACACCGTGGGGGCGGGAGACTCCATGGTGGCCGGGTTCCTGGCCGGGTGGCTCTCCACCCGGGACTACACCGCCGCCCACCGCATGGGGGCCGCCGCCGGGGCCGCCACCGTTTTCTCCGAGGGTCTGGCCACTGGAGAGGAAATCCGGGCGCTTTTGGAGGCCATCTGACCCCCTGTTTCTACCTTTTCCTTAGCCGGGAAGCGGTATACCGCTTCCTGACCCCTAACATATCATGAGAAAGGACGTTCATCTATGAAAGAAAAAGTCCAAAAATTTGGACGGTTCCTCAGCGGCATGGTCATGCCCAACATTGGAGCCTTCATCGCCTGGGGCCTGATCGCCGCCTTCTTCATCCCGGACGGCTGGTTCCCCAACGACACCATCAACGGCATGGTGGGACCCATGCTCCGCTTCCTGCTCCCCATCCTAATCGGCTACACCGGCGGCAAGGCCGTGGGCGGGCAGAAAGGCGCGGTTACCGGCGCCCTGGCCACCCTGGGCGCCATCGCCGCCACGGAGAGCACCATGTTCATCGGGGCTATGATCTGCGGCCCCTTGGGCGGCTGGTGCATCAAAAAGTTTGACAAGTCCATGGAGGGCCATATCCCCGCCGGCTTTGAAATGGTGGTCAACAACTTCTCCGTGGGCATCATCGGCGCGATCCTGGCTATTTTGTCCATCTACGTCATCGCCCCCGTCTGCGTGACCCTCACCGGCTGGCTGGGCGCGGGCGTGCAGTTCCTGGTGGACCGGAGCCTGCTGCCCCTCACCGCCGTCCTGGTGGAGCCCGCCAAGGTCCTCTTCCTGAACAACGCCATCAACCACGGCGTCTTTACCCCCATCGGCACGGAACAGGCCATGGAAATGGGCAAGTCCATCCTCTTCATGATCGAGTCCAACCCCGGGCCGGGCCTTGGCCTCCTGCTGGCCTACTGCGTGGCGGGCAAGGGCGAAACCCGCTCCTCCGCCGGAGCCGCCGCCGTCATTCAGTTCGTGGGCGGCATCCATGAGATTTACTTCCCCTATGTCCTCATGAACCCCATCGTCATCCTGGGCCCCATGATCGGCAACATCGTGGGCATCTTCACCCTCTCCGCCCTGGGCGGCGGCCTGGCGGCCGCGGCCTCCCCCGGCAGCATCATCGCGGAAATGCTCATGACCCCCAGGGGCGGATACCTCGCCAACATCGCGGGCATCGGCATCGCCGCCGTGGTCAGCTTCCTCATCTCCGTGTTCCTGCTGAAATTCTTCGGCAAGGACGCCAGCCTGGAAGAGGCCCAGGCCCAGGTCGCCGCCTCCAAGGCCGCTTCCAAGGGCCAGACCGCTCCCGCTGGCGCCTCCGTCTCCGCTAAGGACGTCCGGAAGATCGTCTTCGCCTGCGACGCGGGCATGGGTTCCTCCGCCATGGGGGCCACCATGGTCCGCAACAAGCTCAAGGACGCGGGCATCACGGACATTGAGGTCATCCACTTCCCCGTGGGCGAGATTCCCGGCGACTGCCAGATCGTCGTCACCCACCACGAGCTCTCCGGCCGGGCCGCCCAGCGGGCTCCCCAGGCCCGGATCATCCCCATCAAGAACTTCATGGGCGCGCCGGAGTACAACACCCTGGTGCAGGAGCTGCTGGACGCCCGGAAGGGCGGTTCCGTCCCCGCCCCCGCCGCCGTGGAAGAGGCCCCCGCCGCCGCGGAGCACCCCATCCTGCTGGAGAAGAAAAACATTGTCCTGAACTGCAAGCCCGTCAGCCCCGAGGAGGCCATCAAGGCCGTGGGCAAACGGATGGTGGAAAGCGGCTATGTGGAGGAGGCCTATATCCAGGGCATGCTGGACCGGGAGGCCAGCTTCTCCGTGGCCATCGGCAGCCATGTGGCCATCCCCCACGGCACCGAGGAATCCCGGAAGGCCATCAAGAAAACCGGACTCATCGTCATGACCTATCCCGAGGGCATCGAGTGGGGAGACGAGACCGTCCGTCTGGTGGTGGGCATCGCCTCCACCGGAGAGGACCACCTGGGTATCCTGGGCAAAATCGTCGAGGTGGCCGAGACCGAGGAGGACACCGACGCCCTGGTGGACAACGCCAGTGTGGACCAGCTCTACAAGCTGCTAAACGGCCTGGAATAAGCCCGAGGCAGGCCAGACAATCAGACAGCCGGACCTTGCGGTCCGGCTGTCTCCATACTAGTTATTCAACGGTTACAGACTTTGCCAAATTTCTCGGCTTGTCGATGTCACAGCCCCGCTGGAGGGCCACGTAATAGGCGAAGAGCTGGAGGGGCACAATGGACAAAGACGGCTGGAGCAAGGGGTGGGTCTCCGGCACGGCGACAACCGCGTCGGCGGTCTTGGCCATCCGCTCCCGGAGCCCTTCCGTGGTGACGGCCAGCACCGTGGCCCCCCGGGCCTTTACCTCCACCACGTTGCTCATGGCCTTGTCAAAGAGGGCGGCATAGGTCCCCAGGGCCACCACCAGCGTCCCCGGCTCGATGAGGGAGATGGTCCCGTGCTTCAGCTCTCCGGAGGCGTAGGCCTCCGAGTGGATGTAGCTGATTTCCTTCAGCTTCAAGGAGCCCTCTAAGCCCATGGCGTAATCCAGGTTTCGTCCAATGAAGAAAATGCTGTCGTGGTTGAAGAAACGGGAGGCGAAGTACTTCGTGTCCTCAAAGTTCGTGAGAACCTTCCGCGTCTTCTCCGGCAGAGCCTGGAGCTCCGTCAATATCGCGTCGTATTCGCTTTTCTCCACCGTCCCCAGCAGGTCCGCCAGATACAGCCCCACCAGGTTCAGCGCCGCCAGCTGGGTGGAATAGCCCTTGCTGGTAGCCACGGCGATTTCCGGCCCGGCCCAGGTGTAGAGCACGTCGTCCGCCTCCCGGGCGATGGAGCTGCCCACCACGTTGCAGATGGCCAGGGTCCGGCCTCCCAGGCGCTTGGCCTCCCGCAGGGCGGCCATGGTGTCCAGGGTCTCCCCGGACTGGCTGATGGCAATGACCAGGGTGTGCTCATCCACCAGAGGCTCACTGTATCGGAATTCCGAGGCCAGCGCCACCTCCACCGGGCGGCGGAGCAGACGCTCCCAGGTGTATTTCCCCACCACGCCCGCATGATAGGCGGAGCCGCAGGCAATCATGTAGATGTGGGAGATGCTTTTGACGTAGTCTTCCGTCAGGCGGATGTCGTCCAGCACCACACGCCCCTCCCGGATGCGGGGTGAGATGGTCTTTCGCAGGGCCTCCGGCTGTTCCAGAATCTCCTTGAACATGAAGTGGGGGAAGCCGCCCTTCTCAGCGGAGGCCGCGTCCCAGTCAACGCGGCCGCGCTGTTTCTCCAGGGGGTTCAGCTCATCGTCGAACACATCCACACTCTCCGCCGTCAGCACGGCGATTTCCCCGTCGTTCATATAGGCCACGTCCCGGGTGTGGCGGATGATGGCGGTGGCGTCGGAGGCGATGAAGTTCTCCCCCTCCCCAAAGCCGATGATCAGCGGGCTGTCCTTCCGGGCGGCGATGAGGGCGTTGGGGTAGTCGGAGCAGATGATGCCGAAGGCATAGGACCCCTCAATCCGCCGCAGGCACCGGCCCACGGCTTCCAGCATGTTCCCGCACTCCTGGTAGTGAAACTCCAGGAGGTGGGCCGCGACTTCCGTGTCCGTCTCGGAGGTGAAGGCCACCCCCCGCCGGGTAAGGAGCTCTTTCAGCTCCAGGTAATTCTCTATGATGCCGTTATGTACCAGGGCGATTTTTCCGTCCCCGCTGACGTGGGGGTGGGCGTTGACGTCGTTGGGCTCCCCGTGGGTGGCCCAACGGGTGTGCCCGATACCCAGGGTTCCCTCCAGGTCCACCCCGTCATGAGTCAGGTCCGCCAGGACCTGTAAGCGGCCCTTGGACTTGCGGACCTGAAGTCCCTTGGTCTCCGACCGGACGGCCACGCCCGCCGAGTCATACCCCCGGTACTCCATCTGCCTCAGGCCCTCCAGCAGCACGGGGGCGGCCTGCTTTTGGCCTACAAAGCCAACAATTCCACACATGGAAATTCGTTCCTCCTAATTTGAAAAATTAAGAGGACAAATGCGCAGTCACTTGTCTCCTCAGGACGGTCACGGCCCTTCTGTTTTGCGGTCGCCCGCATATTTGTAAGCCGTGTCACGCGCCCGCCCAGGGCACGGAGGGGCATCCGCCGAACAACTCGATACTCCCCTCACCTCGTTATCCGGCCGAAGCCGGCGCATGGCGCTTTGATGGGAATTTTCCCATGGCCTCCTTTCACCTCTGCGATTTTGTCCCGGCCTTTCGGCCTTACTGCATTATACGAAAGCGGGGCACAAATGTCAACTCACCCGGACATCCGGCCCCTGTCCGAAAATTTTGCCAACTTTTCCCCCTCCGCGTCTTGCCGCCGCCCTGGCAAAATGGTATACTAATCTCAATACGGTTCCCGGCTCCGCCGGAGCCCACAAAATCCATGAAACCTCACGGAAAGGAAGCTGCATCATGCTGAACGTCAAATCCTTCCAGATCGAAAACTTTATCCCCGCCGATTACCAGAACGCCGCCGCCCCCCGGCTGGCGGAGGCCCAGGAAAAGCTCCAGAAGCACACCGGAGCGGGCCGCGAGTTCACCGACTGGGTCCGCCTCCCCGTGGACTACGACAAGGAGGAGTTCGCCCGCATCCAGGCCGCCGCCAGGAAAATTCAGGGCAACTCCAAGGCCCTGGTGGTCATCGGCATCGGCGGAAGCTACCTGGGCGCCCGGGGCGTGGTGGAATACCTCTGCTCCCCCAACTACAACCAGAAGAAAAACAAAAAAACCCCCAACATCTATTTCGTGGGCAACGGCCTCTCCGCCGACGCCATGCAGGAGGTCTTTGACCTCATCGGGGACGAGGATTTCTCCGTCAACGTCATCTCCAAGTCCGGCACCACCACCGAGCCCGCCGTGGCCTTCCGCTTCTTCCGGGACGCCCTGGAGAAGAAATACGGCAAGGCCGGGGCCAAGGGGCGCATTTACGCCACCACCGACAAGGCCCGGGGGGCCTTGAAATCCCTGGCCAACGAGGAGGGCTGGGAGAGCTTTGTGGTGCCCGACGGCGTGGGCGGGCGGTACTCCGTCCTCACCGCCGTGGGCCTGCTGCCCATCGCCGTGGCCGGAATCAGCGTTGAAGAGCTCATGGGCGGCGCGGCCAAGATGATGAAGGTCTGCGAGACCGCCTCCTATGAAAACCCGGCCTGGACCTACGCCGCCCTCCGGGACGCGCTGTATCAGAAGGGCTGGAGCATCGAGGTGCTGGCCTGCTACGACCCCGCCTTCCGCTTCATGCTGGAGTGGTGGAAGCAGCTCTACGGCGAGAGCGAGGGCAAGGACGGCAAGGGCCTCTTCCCCGCAAGTGTGGAGTTCACCGCGGACCTTCACTCCATGGGCCAGTATATCCAGGCCGGGCGGCGCATCATGTTTGAGACCGTGGTCCGCCTGGGGGCCTCCCAGCACCAGCTGCTGGTTCCCAAGGACGAGGTCAACGGCGACGGGCTGAACTTCCTGGCCGGAGAATCCATGGACTACATCCGGGACAAGGCCATGGAGGGCACCCTGCTTGCCCACACCGAGGGCGGCGTGCCCAACGTCATCGTGGAAACCGACGGCAAGAGCGCCGACTCCCTGGGCCAGCTCATCTACTTCTTCGAGTACGCCTGCGGATTGTCCGGCTACCTGCTGGAGGTCAACCCCTTCGACCAGCCCGGCGTGGAGGCTTACAAGAAGAACATGTTCGCCCTGCTGGGCAAGCCCGGCTATGAGGCCCAGAAGGCCGAGCTGGAAGCCAAGCTGGGCAAGTAAGCCGCTTTTTGCGGCAGACCGCAGCGTAAAGCCGCTCACCAAAGGCCGCCCCGTCCCATAAGCGAGGCGGCCTTCTTCAAACCAGTGTGAAAACGATTACCGCACCCAAATCTTTACTTTCAGGAGGCGTCTATGAAACAGGCAATTCAAATCGGCGCGGGCAACATCGGCCGGGGGTTCATCGGGGCCCTGCTCAGCCAGGCGGGCTGGCACGTCACCTTTGCGGACGTGGTGGAGCCCATCATCGAGGCGCTGAACCGGGATCACGGCTACACGGTTCACATTCTGGACAAGGAGCCCGGCGAAACCGCCATCCGCAATGTGGACGGCGTAATCTCCACCTCCCCGGAGTTCGCCCAAAAGGTGGCCCAATGCTCCCTCATCACCACCGCCGTGGGTCCCAACGTCCTGCCCATCATCGCCAAGTCCATCGCGGGGGGTATTCAGACCCGCATCCGGGCCGGGAACACGGAGCCCATGAACGTGGTGTGCTGCGAGAACGGCCTGCGCACCACCACCCGCCTGAAAAACGAGGTGGTGAAGCACCTGAGCCAGGAGGAAACCGCCTTCCTGGAGGAGCATATCGGCTTTGCCGACTGCGCCGTGGACCGCATCTGCCCCAAGCCCAGCTTTGACAACATCCTGGACGCCGCCGTAGAGCGCTACTGTGAGTGGGACGTGGAAGCCGCCGCCTGGAAGGGCGAGAAGCCGGACATCCCGGGCCTCACCTTCGCGGACAACCTGATGGCCTATCTGGAGCGAAAGCTCTTCACCCTCAACAGCGGCCACGCCATCTGCGCCTACCTTGGCTACCTGCGGGGCTATGGAACCATCAAGGACAGCATCGCGGACCCCGCCATCGGGGAGATTGTCCACGCCGCCATCTCCGAGAGCGGCGAGGGCCTTATCAAGGAGTTCGGCTTCGACCCGGACGCGCACCACGCCTATGTGGAGAAGATTTTCGCCCGCTATCAGAACCCCTTCCTGGAGGACGAGGTACTCCGGGTGGGCCGGGAGCCCATTCGGAAGCTGGAGGCCGGGGACCGGCTCATCAAGCCCCTGGCCACCACCGCCTCCTACGGTCTGCCGGTGGACCACCTGATCTTCGGCGCCGCCGCCGCCCTGCGGTTCGACTGCCCGGAGGACCCCCAGAGCGTCGAGCTCCAGGCCAAGATTAAGGCCGAGGGTCCCGCCGCCGCCCTGGAAGCCTACTCCGGCCTGAATGTGGAAAGTCCCCTGTTTGGCCGTATTCTGGATGTTTACAACGCCTTAGCGGTTGCCAAAAAGTAACTTTCCGCTTCCGGCGGGGCGGAGGATTCTTCCTCCGCCCCGTTCTGATTTCCCAGGAAATCTTTCCCTTCCCTTTTAGGGGAAAGCCTGTTAGAATGAGATTATAAATCGGAAACGTTCCGGGAGAGAGAGGAAAGCTTATGAAACGCCGTCTGGCCGGCCTTCTGGCGGTTTTGCAGCTGCTGGTGTGCGCCGTTCCCGCCGCGGCGGCGGAATGGGACCCCAATGCCTCCCTGTTGCCGCGGCCGGACCTGCCGGAGCTTGCGGAGACCATGCCCCGGACCGGGGAGACAGAGGACGCGTTCAGCATGGTCGTCAGCTTCACCGGCGACATGCTGCTGGCCTCCCTCCACGGCAGGCGGGCGGCGGGAAACTTCCTGGACTACGCCGCCAAGCAGGAACCGGAGTATTTTCTCCAGCACGTCCGGCCCATCTTCGAGGCGGACGACTTCACCGTGGCGAACCTGGAAAACGTGCTGACGGACCGGAACCTCACTCCCAAGGAGAAGGACACGGACCCCGCCTATTGGTTTCGGGCCTCCACGGCCAACACAGACATTCTCACCTCCTCCGGCGTGGAGGCGGTGTCCCTGGCCAACAACCACACGGGAGACTATGGTGCGGCCGGCTATATGGACACGGTGAAGGCCGTTTCCGCCGCCGGTCTGGAATACGGCGGCAACGACCGGACCTTTTACCTGGAGAAGTACGGTTACCGCGTTGCCGTCATCTGCCACGGCCTCTGGAACGAGGGGCAGGCCGGGAGCATCCTCCGGCGCCTCAAGGCGGCGGAGCGGGAATCCGACTTCCAAGTGGTTTTTTGCCACGGCGGAGCGGAGGGCGCCCACACCCCGGAAGCGTGGCGGGTGCGGGCCTCCCGCCGTCTGGTGGACGGCGGCGCGGACCTGGTGCTGGGGAACCATCCCCACGTGCTCCAGCCCCGGGAGGTCTACCAGGGCAAGGAGATTGTCTACTCCCTGGGAAACTTCTGCTTCGGCGGCAGCCGGGGACCGGAGAATCGGACCGTCATCTACCAGCTCATCCTCCAGGTGGAGAACGGGGAGCTGGCAAGCGTGTCCTCGGAGCTGATTCCCTGCTATGTCCACACCGGCGGCAGGGTCAACAACTACTGCCCCGCCCCCATTGAGGACGAGGCCCAGCGCCAGCGGGTGCTGGACTTCATGGACGGGAAGGTCAAGCTGCCCTGCTGACGGCATACGGAGGAAGGGCTCAAAAATTCTTTTCAGGGTCTTATCATGTTTATAAAAAGTTTTGCGGCGTCTGAACAGGACGCCGCATTTTTTGATTTTTAGCAGGGAAATCTCAGACTATCACGCAAAATATCTTTACTTTTCTCATAATTTTTGTAAAAATGCTCTCGACGAAATTTCCTTTTTCTGCTATAATTATCTTTATTAAGGTAGGCTCCCGCAATGGAGATGACGTTTCTCCTCCGGCGCGGCAAACGGAAAGACTTCTTTTTCGAGGACTTCGACGTAAGGGCAGGCAATGGAAACGGAAAGGAACAGGTAACATGGATCACACTCAGCTCAGCGTTTTGGACCTTGGCATCATCGCGTTTTATCTGGTCTCCATGGTGGCTGTGGGCATTTACTTTGTCCGGCGCGTCAAGAACACCGGGGACTATTATGTGGCGGGCCGGACCCTGGGACCCTTGGTGATGATGGCCACGGTCTGCGCCACCATCATCGGCGGCAGCGGCCTTATGGGACGGGCGGGCGTCGCCTATTCCAGCGGCTTCAAGGCGGTGCTCACCGCCGTTCCCTACCTTTTGGGTATGTTCCTCTTTTCCGGCATCGCCGGGAAGATTTCCGATATCGGCATAAAGTACGACGTGACCTCCATCCCGGACCTCTTCCATCGCCGCTTTGGCAAGACGGCGAAAATACTGCTGGCGGCCATGGTGGCCTTCACCATGATGGGCACTGTGGCCTCCCAGGTGACAGCCACCGCCACCATCATCAACATGCTGGGGGGCCAGGTGGGCCTCAGCTTTGAGGCCGGGGCCCTCATCGCCTGCGTCATCTTCATGGTCTACACCGCCTCCAGCGGCCTCTTCGGCGTGGTGTACACCGACGTTCTCCAATTCTACATGCTGATTCTCTTCGTCTATATCCTCATCCCCGCGGCTTCCCTCAAGAGCATCGGCGGCTTTTCCAACTTCCTGGCGGGCCTGGACCCCGCCTTGGCGAAGCCCTACCTAAACGGTGATATCCTGGGAGACATCGTGACCTATCTGGTCTTTACCATGGCCGGGGCGGAGATGTGGCAGCGGGCCTTCGCCGCCAAGGACCGCGGCTCCGCCAAAAAAGGCATGTTCCTGGGCACCGCCGTCTACGGCGTCACCATCGCTCTGGTCTACTTCATGGGTGTGGCCGCCCATCAGGTCATCGGGGACGACGTTCTGGCGGCCTATGGCAACACCGACGCCGTCGTCCCGGCCCTGGCCATCCACGTGCTGCCTATCGGCTTGACCGGCCTGGCCCTGGCGGGTATTCTCTCCGTCATCATGTCCACAGCGGACAGCTATCTGCTGGTCAGCGTCCAGACCTGTGTCCACGACATCGGCAAGACCTTCTTCCCGGAGATGAAGGACAAGACGGAAATCCTCCTCTCCCGAATCTTCTCCATCATCCTGCCCCTGGGCGCGTTGGTCATTGCGCTTTACATCAAAAACGCTTATAATATTCTCATGTTCGCCTGGAGCTTCTACGCGGCGGCGGCAGGCATCCCGGCCTTTGCCGCCCTTTTCTGGAGGAAGGCCACCTCCGCCGGCGTCATCGCCGGTATGGCCGCCGGCTTCACCGTCTGCGTCGGCTGGAAGCTGGCGGGAGAGCCCTTTGGCCTGGGTTCCGCCGTGCCGGGGACCATCGCCTGCGGCGCGGCCCTGATCGCGGTCAGCCTGGCCACGTACAAGAGCCGCCCCTCAGTCTTTCTGGATGCGAAGAAGGCTTAAACCGGGCGCATTTCGCTGCGGGGAAAACCCTGCGGAAAGGGGATCATCGATGCTGACCTTGGACATGATACGAGACGCGCGGAAGGCGCTGGAGAGCGTTGCCCGCCAGACGCCTCTGGACCCCGCTCCCAAACTGGGCCGGAACCTTTACATCAAGGCAGAGAATTTGCAGCTCACCGGCTCCTTCAAGCTTCGGGGCGCCTTCAACAAAATCCGCTCCCTCACACCGGAGGAAGCGGAAAAAGGCGTCATCGCCTGTTCCGCCGGAAACCACGCCCAGGGCATCGCCCTGTCCGCCGCCCGGCTGGGCATCCCCTCCGTCATCTGCATGCCCGCCGGGGCCCCCATCAGCAAGGTGGAGGCCACGAAGGGCTACGGCGCCCGGGTGGTGCTGGTCCCCGGCGTATACGATGACGCCGCGACAGAGGCCCAGCGCCTTTGCCGGGAGGAGGGCTATACCTTCGCCCATCCCTTTGACGACCCCTTCGTCATCGCCGGTCAGGGCACCATCGGCCTGGAAATTCTACAGCAGCTGCCCGACGTGGAGCAGGTGGTGGTCCCCATCGGCGGCGGCGGGCTCATCAGCGGCGTGGCCTTTGCCGTGAAGCGGCTAAAGCCCTCCTGCCGGGTGGTGGGGGTTCAGGCGGCGGGCGCGCCCTCCATGTACCTCTCCCTCCACGCCGGGGAACCTACGGAGCTTTCCGGCGTGGCCACCATTGCCGACGGCATCGCCGTAAAGCGGCCCGGAAACCGGACCTTTGCCCTGTGCCGGGAATACGTGGACGAGGTGGTCACCGTCACGGAGGATGAAATTGCCTCCGCCATTCTGGCGCTGATGGAGGAGCAGAAAACCGTGGCGGAGGGGGCTGGAGCCACCCCGGTGGCCGCCTGTATGTTCGGCAAGGTCCCCACCGACGGGCGGAAAACCGTCTGCTTGGTCTCCGGCGGCAACGTGGACGTGACCACCCTCTCCCGCATCATCACCAAGGGCCTGTCCAAGGCGGGCCGTCTGGTGGAGCTGACCACTAAAGTGGAGGATAAGCCGGGCAGCCTTCTGCGGATGCTCCAGGTGGTGTCGGACAGCGGGGCCAACATCATCAGCGTCAACCACAACCGGGAGGACAAGGACTCCGACGTGGGAGCCTGCGTCGTCACCATGGTGCTGGAGACCCGGGACAGCCGCCACGCGGAAGCCTTGCAGCTGGAGCTGCTGTCCAGGGGGTATCTCATGCGGTGAATTCCACGAGGCAATGTCCGCAAAAATCCCATGCCCGGGATCTATTTTCAAACCGGCTCCAGCCTGTACGGTTCTCATTACAAAAAGCCCTGGGGGCGGAGAGGAGCGCGCGTGAACTTTCAAAGCTATTTTCCGATTTGGAGCAAGCTGACCACCCCTCAGCAAACTCGAGTCCTAACCGGCCTGACGGAACGGAGCGTTCAAAAAGGGGCCCCGCTTCACAACGGCTCCGCGGACTGCACCGGGCTTTTGCTGGTAAGGTCTGGTCAGCTTCGGGCGTATATCCTCTCCGACGAAGGCCGGGAGATTACGGTCTATCGCCTGTTTGACCGGGACCTGTGTCTGCTTTCCGCCTCCTGCATGCTACGGAGCGTACAGTTTGACATTACCATTGAGGCGGAGAAGGACACGGAGCTCTGGATCATTCCCACCGAGCTTTACCAGCAGCTCATGGAGGAATCCGCCCCTGTCGCCAACTACACCAATGAGATCATGGCGGCCCGCTTTTCGGAGGTCATGTGGCTGATGGAGCAAATTCTGTGGAAGAGTCTGGACAAGCGGGTGGCGGCCTTCCTGCTGGAGGAGTCCGACATCGAGGGCAGTCCGCTGCTAAAGCTCACCCATGAGACCATCGCCAACCACCTGGGCACCCACCGGGAGGTCATCACCCGGATGCTCCGTTATTTTCAGGGTGAGGGCATGGTTCGGCTGGCCCGGGGCTCTGTGGAGCTTCTGGACAGAAAACCGCTGGAGCTCCTGCGGGACGCATAAAAATACCCCTCCTCAAGCTCCGGCCGGAGCTCAGGAGGGGTATCTTTTCTTTATTGGTCCATTCCGCAGGCCGTCGCCCGCTCAATGAGGCCCCGGTCATGGGTCACCGCGTCATAATAGCGGAACCCGCCGGCAAAGTTGTATGCCTCGAAGCCGCCGCCGGTTAGAATCCGGGAGGCAATGTAGCTGCGCAGGCCACTCTGGCAGATGACGTAGACCGGCTTGCCAGGCTCCAGCTCTCCCATCCGCTCCCGCAATTCGTCTACCGGAATGTTCCGGAAGCCCTCGACCTGTCCTTGGGCAAACTCGCCCACGGTCCGCACATCCAGCAGCGTGGCAGAGCCGTCCCGGGGGAGGGTGGGAAGGTCCTCCAGAAACCACTGCCTCAATACGCCCTTTTCCAGATTGTCCGCCATAAAGCCCGCCATGTTCACCGGGTCCTTGGCGGAGGAGTAGGGAGGCGCGTAGGCCAAATCCAGGTCCTTCAGCTGTGTCACCTTCATCCCCGCGTGGATGGCCGTGGCCAGCACGTCAACGCGTTTGTCCACGCCCTCATAACCTACAATCTGTGCCCCCAGAAGGCGGAACGTCCCCTTCTCAAAGACCACCTTCATGGTCATGACTTTGCCGCCGGGGTAGTAACCCGCATGGCTCATGGGAGAGAGGATGACCTTATCCACCGCCAGCCCAGCCTTTTTGGCGTTGGCTTCGTTGACGCCGGTAGAAGCGGCGGTCATGTCAAAGACCTTCAGGACGCTGCTGCCCTGGCTTCCCTGATAGCGGCTGTCGCCGCCGCGGAGATTGTCCGCCACAATCCGCCCCTGCTTGTTGGCAGGACCCGCCAGGGAGATCAGCGCGTCCATTCCGGTGACGGCGTGCCGGACCTGCACCGCGTCGCCCACGGCGTAGATGTCCGGAACGGAGGTTTCCATCCGGTCGTTTACCACGATGCTGCCCTTGATTCCAAGCTCCAGGCCAGCATCCCTGGCCAGGGCGGTGTCCGGGGTGACGCCGATGGCCAGCGCCACCATATCCGCGTGAAGGGGAGGCTCGTCCTTGAGAAGCACGTCCACGCCGCCGTCCCGCTCCTGGAAGCCCTCCACCGTTTGTCCCAGCGCCAGCTTCACGCCGTGCCTGCGCAGCTCGCTGTGAATGAAGGCCGCTATATCGGGATCAAAGGGATTCATCAGCTGCTTGGGCCGCTGCACAATGGTCACGTCCACGCCCAGCTCCCGCAGGTTTTCCGCCAGCTCCAGACCGATGAACCCGCCCCCCGCCAGCACGGCGGACCGGGGTCGGTTCTCCCGGATGAATTCTTTCATGCGGAAGGTGTCCTCCACCGTCCGCAGGGTGAACAGCTTCTCCAGCCCGACGCCGGGCAGTCTGGGCTGTGTGGGCTTCGCCCCGGGGGAGAGAATCAGCTTGTCATAGCCTTCCTCGAATTCCCCGCCGGTTTCCAGATTCTTGACGGAGACGGTTTTGCGCTCCGGGTGGAGGGCCGTGACCTCGTGGTGAACCCGCATTTCCACCCGGAAGCGGGCGAAGAAGCTCTCCGGCGTCTGGAGGGTCAGGGCCTCCGGGTCGGTGATCGCGCCGCCAATGTAATAGGGCAGGCCGCAGTTGGCATAGGAAATGTACCCAGACCGCTCAAACACGATGATCCGCGCCTGTTCGTCCAGACGGCGGAGCCGGGCCGCCGCCGTGGCGCCTCCCGCCACACCGCCTACAATGATAACCTTCATGTCCGTCCCCCCCTTTACAGCATGGCGAGAATTTGGCCCTTGGGCCGGGCGCCCACGGCTTGACTGATGACCTTCCCGCCCTTCATGACCACCAGCATGGGAATGCTCAACACGCCGAACTGGCCCGTCAGCTCCGGCTGTTCGTCCACGTTGACCTTACCCACCTTAACGTCAGGCCGCTCCTGGGCAATTTCCTCCAGAACCGGGTGAATCATACGGCAGGGACCGCACCACGGGGCCCAGAAATCCAGCAGGACGGGCCGGTCAGAGTGGATGACCTCCTGAGAGAAGTTGGTCTTATTGATGGAAATTGTGTTCATGGGATATCCTCCTTGTGTTTTTTCTTGGTGGATTCATCATAGCGCTTTTCCAGGCCGCCTTCCGTGATCTTGTCACCAAACAGCGGTCCGCAAAACAAAAGCGCCCCAACCACAGCGAGGTTGGGGCGCTCTATTTTCCGATTACGCCTGATTCCGCGCGGCGGCCTGCAATTCATCAAAAGCCGCCATGCACGCGTCCACAGACGCGCCGTTCAGCAGGTCCCGCACAATCAGGCAGGTATTCCCCCACTGCTCCACGTTCATTCCGGCGTTGGAGCCCAGGACATAAATGCCCTCCTCAATCCGGTCGTTCAAGGGCCTCAGGGCGGGTACGCAGTCCACCTTTATATTTTTAGAGGGAGAGATGACCCGGTTGGTCTCCGAGTAGAGCTGAAGCGCCTCGTCGGAGATCATGACGTCCAGAACCTTGGCGGCATCCTCCCGGTGCTCCGCCTCCGCCCCCACGGCCATGCCCGTCATGGGCATCACCGGCATCTGGCCCCGACCGCTGGGAAAGCCGATGACCCGCATCTCAAAATCCGTCTTTCCATAGGCGGTCTCCGTATTCGCCGCTCCCCAATAGGCCATGACCATCGGGGTTTTCCCCGCCAGGAAATCCGGTCCCTCTCCCTCAATGGCCTCACTGACGGCGGCTTTCTCCGCGTCGATATAGCCCTTGTCTATCAGGGTTTGAAGAAACTCGAAGCCGGGGCGCAGATAGTCGCTGTACCGGGCCGCTCCACTGTTGAGGGCGGCAATTTCCTCCTCCATGCTTCCGCCGTTGTAGAGGTCCGCGTAAGCAATGGCAAAGACAAAGTTCTCCAGCCACCAGCGGTTCGCGCCCACGGGGGTCTCGATGCCGTTTTCCTGAAACACCCGGCAGCACTCCAAAAAGTCCTCCGGCGTCTCCGGCAGGGCCAGGTCATACTGATCAAAAAGGTCCTTGTTGACGTACAGCCCGTAAGCCACCACCTCCTGGGGGATGGCCACCAGCTTCCCGTCCACTGTGTTGGCCGCCAAAATGATGTCCCTCAGGTTTTTGGCGTTCTCCAGCCCCGAAAGATCCATCAGCTTTCCCTCTGCCCCCAGGGCCAGCACGGTATCCGGATTCAACAGGTAGAGATCGTCCATGTTGTTCCGGGCCCGGTCCAGGGTAACCTCGTCGTAGGTCTTATCCTGGTAGCTTTCCGCCGTATAGGTCCTGTAGACCATAGTGACGCCCAGCCGCTCCTCCGCCATCATAACCGTCAGGTCCGACGCGGTGCGGGCCACGTTCTCCGCGTGAGGGTCGGATTTTTCCATGGGACTGAAAAAATTGACAACCCGTTCCTCCTCCTCATCCTGGGGAATCAGGTTCGTGGGGTTCGTCCTGCCGCCGCAGGCGGCCAGAGACACGGCCAGAAGTCCCGCCAGACAGGCGGCGGTCCATTGCCGGACAATTCTTCTCACATGGCTCTTCATAATGCTTCCTTTCGCGTGACACAGTGTTGGATAACCTTCTTCAAAAGCTCCATGTCCAGCGGCTTGGCCACATGGGCGTCCATGCCGGCGGCCAGGGCCGCCTTTTCATCCTCCGCGAAGGCGTTGGCCGTCATGGCGATGATGGGAATACGGGCCGCGTCGGAACGCTCCAGCGTGCGAATGGCCCGAGCGGCCTCATGGCCGTTCATCACCGGCATCTGAACGTCCATCAAAATCGCGTCGAATTCCCCTTCCTTCGCCCCCTGGAAGCGTTCCACCGCCAGAAGGCCGTTTTCCATGACCTCACAGGAGGCCCCCTCCAGCTCCAGGAGCTCCGCCAAAATCTCAGCGTTGATCTCGTTGTCCTCCGCGGCCAGGAACCGCAGTCCCTCCAGGCTGGCGGCCTCCTCCGGCCCGCTGGCTTCCTCCGTTCCCCACAGCTCCTCCACCTTCTCCTGGAAGGCGGAGACAAAGAACGGCTTTTCCAGGACGCTGACGCGCTCAATTTCAAGGGCCTCTCCCATCCGCTCCTCGTCGCAGACGGTCAAAAGCAAAATGGGCACGGAAACCGGAAGCGCCTCCCGCAGCTCCCTTGCCGCAGACAGGCCATGGGCGTCCCAGTCCAGCAGGGCAATCTGATACTCCCCGCCGTCCCGGACCCAGCCCAGAGCCTCCTCCACGCTGGAGGCGGCATCCAGCCGGACCCCCGTATCCTGCATGAGGGCCTGGATATCCTCCCGGTCCTCCTCGTCTCCGTCCACTACCAGAACCCGGGTGACGCCCCGCTTTTCCCAGAACTGCCGGTCCGCCTGCCCCTCCTGGACGCGGAACTCCAGATCGACCTGGAAGATCGTCCCCCGGTCCACCTCGCTTTCAACGCTGATAGTCCCGCCCATAAGCTCTATGATGCTCTTGGTGATGGCCATGCCCAGCCCGGTGCCCTGGACCTTGTTCGTCGTGCTGTTTTCCGCCCTGGTGAAGGCGTCGAAGATGGTCTCAAGATACTCTGGCGTCATTCCATAGCCATCGTCCTCCACCTCGATACGAATATGCTCATACTGGCTGGAACGCCGCTTTAGTCCGATGATCCGGAACCAGATATGTCCGCCCTCCGGCGTGTACTTCACCGCGTTGGAGAGAAGATTGATCAGGATTTGATTGATCCGCGTTTCGTCTCCCACCAGGTATTCATGGTGGACGCCGGTCACTTCCAGGTAAAATTCCTGTCTCCTGGCCCGGGCCATGGGCTGGATGATGGTGTCCACGGAGGAAATGACGTCGTTGAGGGAAAACTCCTCCAGGTTCAGTACCACCTTCCCGCTCTCGATCTTGGAAACGTCCAGAACATCGTTGATCAGGCTGAGGAGGTGCTGGCCGGAGGCCGTAATCTTCTTCGTGTACTCCCGCACCTTGGCGGGGTCCCCCGCGTCTCTGGAGAGGAGCGAGGTAAAGCCCAGCACAGCGTTCATGGGCGTGCGGATATCGTGGGACATGTTGGAGAGGAAGGTGGTCTTGG
>CATOKC010000015.1 GCA_951800675.1 uncultured Oscillibacter sp. | reverse complement strand
ACTATAAGCGGTCCTGCCACGACGCCTGCCTCCATGTGCCCCTGGTTATTGCCGGCGGGCCCTACCGGGGCGGCCGGACGGTGGAGGAGCTGGTCAGCACCGCCAGCCTGCCCAAGACCATCCTGGCCCTGGCGGGCGTGGACGTGGGAGACGCCATGATCGGGGAAAACCTCCTTGACGTTGTGGAGAAAAAGGCGGATAATAGGCCCAATGAGATTTTCGCGCAGATTTCCGAGAGCCGGGTGGGCCGGTGCATCCGCACGGCCCGCTATACCTACTCCGTCTATGCCCCCGGTGTGAACGGCGGCGCGGCGGCGGCCTCGGACCGCTATGCGGACGATTTCCTCTACGATATGGAACAGGACCCCCACCAGCTGAACAATGTGGTGGCCGATCCCGCCTACGCCCAAGTAAAGGCGGAGCTGCGGGAACGTCTGCTGGACTGGATTTGGAGGGCGGAAGGGGCTTGCCCCATCATTACGGACTGAGGAGAGCCGCGCGATTCCCAGGAGGGCGTCATGAAGGAACTGGACCGGAAGTCGGAAATGGTCTACCTGTGGGTACGGGCCTACATTGAGGAAAACAAGTTTTCCAGCAATACAAAGATTCCCTCGGAAACGGTTCTGACCCGAAAACTCTCCGTCAGCCGGGAAACCGTGCGCCGGGCCCTGAGCCGGCTGGCGGAGGAGGGGCTTCTTCTCAGGGTGAAGGGAAGCGGAACCTATATCAACAAAGAGGAGGCCCTGTCCTGGGAGCTGGGGGGCAGCGAGGGAAGGACCAAAATCGGGCTGATTCTCCAGGGCCAGGACGGGAACGCCAACTCCAGCTTGATGGACGGCATCCGAAGCATCCTGCCCCCGGATCAGGTGGATTTGCGCACCTTCCTCACCGACAACAAGTTTGCCAACGAGCGCCGCTGCCTCCAGGCCGTGGTAAACCAGGGCTTTCAGGGGTTCATTGTGGACGGCGTGAAGGCCAGTCTGCTGAACCCCAACCTGGACTACTATCAGAAAATCTATCAAAAGCGGATTCCCGTCATTTTTTACAATAACTATTATAAGAACCTGAAATGTCCCCGGGTGGTGGTCAACGACCTGCGCTGCGCCGAGGAGCTGATCAGCCTTTTGATCCGGCGGGGACACCGGCACATCGCCGGGATTTTTCTCTCCGACAATTATCAGAGCATCGAGAAGTTCCAGGGAATGGCGGCCACCCTCCAGAAAAACGGGGTGGAGTATCAGGACGATTACGTCAAATGGTGCGCCTCCAGCGAGGCGTACGACGCCCGCTCCATCGGGCGGTTTCTGAAGCGCCTGCCCCATTACACGGCGGTGGTCTGCTGCAACTACATGCTCTTCCAGCTGACCCGGCAGGTGCTGGAGCGGCAAGGAAAGCGGGTGCCGGAGGACTGCTCCCTGGTGTGCTTCGACTACTCCAGCGACGACTGGGAGGCGGAAGGAGTCACCTGCTCCGTCCACCAGGGCTACCGCATTGGACAGGAGGTGGCCTCCCGGCTGATGCGCATGATCCGAAACCGGGATTGCGACGATAAGGGTTACACCTATGTCTTGCCGCCGGAGATTTACCTGGGAAGGACGGTAGGTCCCGCGAGAGAGGCGAGGTAAGCGGCGCGCCGCTTTGGAAGGAAAGGAGGGCGTCCCATGCCGCCCCTGAGCATTTTACTAAAGCCCGCTTCCAGCGGATGCAATCTGCGCTGCGCGTATTGCTTTTATGCCGACGAGGCAAAGGCCCGCGCGATTCCCAATTACGGCCGGATGCCGGAGGCGGTGAGCCGCGCTCTGATCGAGAAGGCGGTGGAGGCGGCCGAGGGATCGGTCACATTCCTGTTTCAGGGGGGGGAACCCACCCTGGCGGGACTGGATTTCTTTCGGGACTTCACCGGCCATGTAAAAAAGACCGCCCCGCCCAACCTGGCGGTTCACTACGCCATCCAGACCAATGGAACGCTGCTGGACCAGGCGTGGTGCCGCTTTTTCAAGGAACACCGCTTTTTAGTGGGCCTGTCCCTGGACGGCAGCCGGGAGTGCCACGACCGCTTCCGTTTGGACGGGGCGGGAAAGGGAACCTATGACCGGGTGCGGCAGGCGGCCCGCCAGCTGGAGCAGGCGGGCGTGGAGTACAATGTCCTGACGGTGGTGACCGGCTATCTGGCCCGGCATGTCCAGCGTGTATTCTCCAGCCTGTGCGGGGAGGGCTTTCGGTTCCAGCAGTACATTCCCTGCCTGGACCCCTTGGAAGAGGAACGGGGCGGACAGGAATACTCCCTGTCCCCGGCCCGGTACGAGACGTTTTTAAAGACGCTGTTTGACCTGTGGTATCGGGAGCTGGAGCAGGGGCGCTATTGGTCTGTCCGCTACTTTGACAACCTGCTGTGGATGCTGGAGGGGCACGCTCCGGAGCAGTGCTCCATGCGGGGGTGCTGCGGCTTGCAGTATCTGGTGGAGGCGGACGGCGGCGTCTATCCCTGTGATTTCTATGGGCTGGACGCGTACCGCCTTGGGAATGTCCGGGAGGACGCCTGGGAGGACCTGGACCGGGCCAGGGAAGCGCTGGGCTTTATCGAAGCCTCCCGGCACATACCGGAGAAATGCGGCCATTGCCGGTGGTACCCTCTGTGCCGGAACGGATGCCGGCGGGATCGGGTGGCCGAGGGGGAAGACTTGGGGCGCAGCTATTACTGCGAGGCTTACGCCGGATTTTTCGCCTATGCCCTTCCCCGGCTGGGCCGGGCGCGAATGCTTCTGCGCCGTACCCAAATACTCGGATCAGATTCTTAAATCGGTTCGGAATCGGGGTGAGCGCCGCTTTCCGGCTGTTGGAGAAACCGCAGCTTGATCCAAAGCGTGTTCCCCTCTATCTCGGCGGACACTTGCCCGCCCATTCGCTCCATCAGATCCCGCACAATGGAAAGGCCAAGGCCAGCCCCGCCCTTTGCCCGGGCGGGGCTGCTTTGATAGAAACGGTCAAACAGGTGCTTTGGGTCCGGTTTAGGGCCGGGAGGCAGTTCATTGGAAAAGCAGACCTCCCCGTCCTGCCCAGAGATGGTCAGCCCGCCGCCGCCGTGGCGCAGGGCGTTGGCGGCCAGGTTCCGGTACACCCGGCCCAGTGCCTCCGAGCTGGCCCAGATTTTCATATCCTCCCGTTCAAACCGCAGCTCCGGTTCTATCCCCGACGCTTCCAACTGGGGGTAAAACTCCGCTAACGCGTCCCACAGGGGCGGCAGGGCCGCGATTTCGCCGCACTCCAGCGGCAGGGAGCCGCCCTGCAAACGGGTGTAGAGGAACAGCTCTTCCAAAAGCTCCTCCAGCTCCTCCAGCCGCTTTTTCACAATGCCCAGGTATTCCCCCTGCCGGTCCGGTTCCGCCTCCAGCAGCTGCAAATAGCCCATGGCCCCGGCCAGGGGGGTGCGGATGTCGTGGGAGATGCAGGCCATGGTGTATTTCAGCTCCTGCTCCCGTCTCCAGGTCTCCACGCGAAGCCGCCGCCCCTCCTCCAGGCGCTGGTTTACCGCCTGGCACAGGCGCCGGGGGCCCGCGCCGGACATTTGCGCGGTCAGGCGCAGATTGCTCTGCGCGGGCGTTTCTTCCAACACCCGGGCCATCTCCCGCATTTGGACGCGGTAGGACCACAGGCGCGGCAGGGCAAGGCCCAGGGTGGCAAGGGCCAGGATCAGGGCAGGCAGCATGGAAATTCCTCCTTAAATGTCCCGCTTTTCCATAGACAACAGGCTTCCCATTCCGTAAATGACCGCCCATGCAAGGGTACAGGCCAAAATCATTCCAATGGGAGTAATCCCGCTTTCAGGTGTATAGACGCCTTTTACCGCGGCGGCGAGAAAATACTGCTCCAGGGGAGGCCAACGCAGCAGCCTTCCCATCATTCCCACCAGAGCGACCGTCAGCCCGCTTCCGGATACCAGGGACAGAATGATACCCAGGGTGGTGCTCCGGGTCAGCAGGACCAGAGCCAGGGTCATGAGGGCAAAAGCCCAGTGGGGCAGCCACATCCAAAGGACATACCGCAAAATCCGGGAAATGGAATCCGGCGCCGGGTACATGTGAATCAGCATGGGGAACAACAGCGTCAGCAGGACGGATAAAACGACAATGATTCCACTGTAAATGCCAGCCAGGGCAATTTTTGAAAAGACATAATCCCGGCGGCGGGGATTGACGCAACAGATGTTTTTGATAAATCCGCTGGAAAAATCACCGTTTACAAACAAGGTCATTCCAATCCCGGTCATGACCAGCAAAAAGCCGCTGCCCAAGGTCTCGTGCATGAGGTCCAGCTGTGACATATTTTGGATGTATTCGCTCATCATGCGGTCAGACTCTATGATTTCCGCTCCCCGCGCCTCCATCGCATCCATCGTTTCCGGGTCCGCGATGGCGTAAGCCATGACAGTCACCATCATCAACAGAACAGCCGTCACACCCAGAATGATAGAAAAGCTCCGGCTTTTGAACAGCCGCCGCAGGTCCATACGCAGCATATTAAACATGTCCGCTTCCTCCCATCCGCTCCAGGAAAAAACCCTCTAAATCCTGCCGATGCAGGCCCATTTCCTCCACCGCAAGCCCCGCCTGGGCCAGCATCTGCCCCACGGCTCTGGCGTCCACGGCCTCATAAATCCGAATCTCCCCCTCCGGGCGCATTTCCCAGCGCTTGAGGTGAAGTGCCTGTTCCAGCAGGGCCGCCGCCTTCTGGGGCTGGTCCGCTTTCAGGTGCAGGTAGTCGGTGCAGGTTTGCTCCAGCTCAGCGGCGGTGATCTGCTCCACCATGCGGCCGTCCTGGATGATCCCGTACCGGGTGGCGATTTTGCTGAGCTCCCCCAGGATGTGGGAGCTGACCAGAATGGTCAGTCCCCGCTCCCGGTTCAGACGCAGCAGCAGTTCCCGCATCTCCCGGATGCCCTCCGGGTCCAGGCCGTTAATGGGTTCGTCCAGCAGCAGCAGGTCCGGCCCACCCAGCAGGGCCAGGGCCACCCCCAGCCGCTGCTTCATGCCCATGGAGTAGTGGCGCACCGGCTTTTTCTCCCTGGGGGGCAGGCCCACGGTCTTTAGAATGTCCTCCACCTGCCGCTCCGGGCTGTCCAGCCCCAGCAGCGTGGCGTAGAGCCGCAGATTCTCCCGCCCGCTCAGGTCGGGGTAGAGCCCCGGCTGCTCAATGAGGGCCCCCACCCGACGGCGGGCCACCGGGTCCCGGACGGGCTTGCCGAAAATCAGGGCTTCCCCCTGGGTGGGCCGGGCCAGACCGCACAGGAGCTTCAAGGTGGTGGACTTGCCCGCGCCGTTGCGGCCGATGAAGCCATAGATGTCCCCCTGCTCCACCCGCAGGTCCAGATGGTCCACGGCCCAGCGGCCTTTGTAGCGTTTGGACAATCCCATTGTCTGTATGACTGCCATAGGAAAACCTCCTTTTTTGCTTGCGGGCTCAGTCTAACAGGCAAGTGCCCAAACATCGCAAAGGAAGGGTAAAGAAAGTATAAAGTTTACTCCGCCAGCTTAAAGCCGATGCCCCACACGGTCTGAATATAGCCGTCCGTGCCGCTGGGCCGCAGCTTGGCCCGGATGTTGCTGACATGGACGGTAATGGTCTTATCCTCTACGGCGTATTCCTCCTGCCAAACCGCTTCGTAAATTTGCTGCTTGGTAAAAACCCGTTTGGGGCGGCCCGCCAGCAGCTCCACAATTTTGAACTCGTGAGAGGTAAGGCTGATCGGCTGTCCGGCGGCAGTCAGGGTCCTCTCCCCCAGGTTCAGCACCCAGTCCCGGTAGCGCAGAAGCTGCCCCTCAGGGGCGGCGCTGGCGTGGCGGAGCTGGACCAGGATCCGGGCCCACAGCTCCTCCAGCTGATAGGGCTTGGTGAGATAGTCGTCCGCGCCCAGGCCCAGCAGCTCCACCTTGCTGGCCAGCTCTGCTTTGGCCGACAGCACGATGACTGGGATTTGGCTGGATTGGCGTATCTCCGCAATGAGCGCGCCGCCGGACAAGCCCGGGAGCATCAGGTCCACCAGCAGCAGGTCTATGCCGCCCCTTTGCCAGAGCAGCCGTCCCTCGGTGCCGGAAAAAGCCTGGACGCACGCGCAGCCCTGCCGGCGCAGGTACTGGGCGGTGGAGTTGTTAATGTCGGTATCATCCTCTATGATTAGAATACAGGGCATAAGACGGCCTCCTCCGGCGTTTTTAGGAGCGGGTGAATTGGGTTTATCATTATAAGGCTGGTTCTGGAATCCGCAGGCTTGTCAATTCATTCTAAGCATACATAATTTTGCGGCTGTTTTCAAGAAAAAATGCTCTGCCGGAGGTTCCGTGCAAATGGACGGAGATCAAGAAATTTTTTGTACGCCAGAAAAATTGCCCCTTGCCTGGAAGAACGTGGCTTCCGGACAAGGGGCATGGTTTATCCTGTAGGGGCGGACACATAGGTCCGCCCCTACCCCCGTATTCCTCCTATAACAGGTCGGACACGCCCTCCGGGGAGGCTGTTCTTGCATCCTCAGAGAAAGCATGCTATAATCCTAAACTGTAAAATTATGTTCTGACAATGGAGGACTTACCTATGACCACCCAGGACTTCCAGAGAAAATCCGCCTTGCAGATTTTCCTCTCCTACTTCCGGCCCCACCGGAAGCTGTTCATCATGGACCTGACCTGCGCCCTGCTGATTTCCCTGATCGACCTGGCCTTTCCCGCCGTGTCCCGCTGGTGCATGTACGAGCTTTTGCCGCAAAGCGCCTACAAGACCTTCTTCGCCGTCATGGCGGTGGTGTTTATTGCCTTCGTCCTCCGGGCCCTGCTGACCTATGTCATCTGCTATTGGGGCCACACCTTCGGCATCCTGGTGGAGGCGGACATCCGCCACGACCTCTTCCGCCATATGCAGGAGTTGAGCTTCAACTACTACGACAAGAACCGCACCGGCCAGCTCATGAGCCGCCTGACGGCGGACCTCTTTGACATCACGGAGCTGGCCCACCACGGCCCGGAGGACATTTTCATCTCCGGCGTCACCATCGTGGGGTCCTTGGTCATCATGTTCACCATCCAGTGGCGGCTGGCCCTGGTGATTGCCTGCATCGTCCCGGTGTTCTTCGCCGTAGTCTGGTCCTGCCGCCGCTCCATGAGCGAGGCCTCCGCCGCCGTGAAGCAGAAAACCGCCGTCATCAACTCCGACATCGAGTCCGGCCTCTCCGGCATCCGCACGGCCAAGGCCTTTGCCAACGAGGGGGCGGAGCTCCAGAAGTTCGACAGCTCCAACGCCACCTTCAAGACCTCCAAGCGTGCCTTTCACAAGGCCATGGGCCGCTTCAACGCCACCATGGAGTTCTTCCTCTGCATCCTCTCCGCCGCCGTCATTGCCGCCGGGGGGCTGTTCATCATGCGGGGGGAGCTGAACGTCATTGACCTGACCACGTTCAGCCTTTATATCACCACCTTCGTCACCCCGGTACGAAAGCTCAGTAACTTTGCCGAGCTCTTCGCCAACGGCACGGCGGGCCTGGGCCGCTTTATCGAGCTGATGCGGGAGGAGCCCGCCTTGAAGGACGCGCCGGATGCCCGGCGGCTGGACCGGGTGGAGGGCAAAATCGACGTGGACCATGTGAGCTTTGCCTATCAGGGCGACGCGGCGGTGCTGCGGGACGTGGACCTCCATATCCGCCCCGGCGAGACGTTGGCGGTGGTAGGGCCCTCCGGCGGGGGAAAGTCCACCCTCTGCCAGCTCATCCCCCGGTTTTACGATGTGACGGAAGGGGCCGTCCGGCTGGACGGCGCGGACGTGCGGCAGGTGACCCAGGAGTCCCTCCGGCGGAACGTGGGCGTGGTCCAGCAGGACGTGTTCCTCTTTGCCGCCAGCATCCTGGAGAATATCCGCTACGGCCGCCCCGGGGCAACCGAAGAGGAAGTGGCCCGGGCCGCCCGCCTGGCGGAGATCTACGACGATATCGTCGCCATGCCCGACGGGTTCAACACCTATGTGGGCGAGCGGGGCGTGCTCCTCTCCGGCGGGCAGAAGCAGCGGATTTCCATTGCCCGCATCTTTTTGAAGGACCCCCCGGTGCTGATTCTGGACGAGGCCACGTCCGCCCTGGACAGCGTGACGGAGGCCAAGCTCCAGGAGGCCTTTGACAAGCTCTCTCAGGGCCGGACCACCATCATCATCGCCCACCGGCTCTCCACCGTCCGCAACGCGGACCGCATCGCCGTCATTGAGGACGGGCGCATGGTGGAGCTGGGAAGCCACGAGGAGCTGATGGCCAAGGACGGGGCCTATGCCGCCCTGGTCCACACCCAGGAGCTGCGCCATGGATAAGGGCGCGCTGCTGGACCGCCTGGGGCTGACCGGAGAGGACCGGCTGGTCCTGGCGAAGGTGCTGGACAAGGCGGAGCGGGCGTCAGGGCGGAACATTCCCGCCGCCACGGACTTCCTAAGCCCCCAGCAGCGGGCCCAGGCCCTGGACCTTCTGCGGCTGGCGGGGATTTCCGAGAGCGCTTACGTGCTCCAAGGGGGCTATGAGGGGGCGGAGCGGCAGGTTTTGCGGTTCCTCCCCGACTGGATGGAGCCGGAGGGCGCCGAGGACCCCATCCGCTGCCTCCGGGCCGTCTTTCGGGAGGAGGAGAAGCTGAGCCACCGGGATTTCCTGGGGAGCCTGATGGGCATGGGCATTGTGCGGGAGAAGGTGGGGGACATTCTTGTGGCCCCCGGAAGCGCGGACCTTTTGGTTTTGGAGGGCGTTGCGGACTTTCTCCTGCAAAGCTGGAACTCCGCCGGGCGAGCGAAGCTCCGGGTTTCCGCCATCGAGCCGGAAAACCTCCATATTCCAACGGTTCAGCGGAAGGAGGTCCGGGACACGGTGTCCTCGCTCCGGCTGGACGCGGTGGCGGCCTCCGGCTTCCGGCTGGCCCGGGGGAAGGCCGCCGCCCTCATTGAAAGCGGCAAGGTTCAGCTCAACTGGCGGGAGTGCGTGAAGCCGGACAAGCTGCTGGAGGCGGGGGACGTGGTGTCCGCCCGGGGCTTTGGAAAGTTCGAGCTCAGCGAGGTGGGGGGCCTGACCCGGAAGGGGCGCGTCTCCATCGTCCTGCGGGTTTATGTTTGAGGCGGGAAGGAATCCGGTATCAATTTGAAGAACGGCGGACCGGAAAACCGTATGGAGTATGGGGAGGGTTTGGAATGGTGGAATATGCGTTTGAGACAGTCGCCGCCGATGAGGGGTTTTTCGTGGGAAAGACCACCGGCCACCGGGAGGCCATTCTCCGGCGGGCGGCGGAGGGCTGGCACTACGCCGGGTGGATTCCCACCCAGCAGATGAACGGCTCCATTTTGGAAATCGACTTGGTATTCGAGCGGGAACAGGAGGGACAAGCGTGAAGCAGGAGCAGATCGACCGCATCAACGAGCTGGCCCGGAAGGCCAAGGCCGCGGGATTGACCGAGGAGGAGGAACGGGAGCGGGCCGTCCTCCGCCGGGCGTATATCGACTCGGTGCTGGGGAATCTCAAGAGCCAGCTGGACCACACCTACATCGTGGACGAGCGGGGGAACAAGCGGAAGCTGGAGAAGAAAGAGACGGAGGGCTGAGCCATGGCGGAGAATCGAAAAAAGACGTCCGGCGGCGGGGATTGGGGCTGGCCCCTGATCATCCTGTCCTTTTGCTTCGGCCTCTGGCCCGTGGGGCTGGTGCTGCTGTTCGGCAAGCTCTTTGCCGACGATGAGAAGCGGCCCGCCCAGAAGGCCCCGCCCCTCCAGGGAACGCAGGGACAGACCGTCCGGGCTTCCGGGACCGTGACCGCCTCCGCCCCGCCCCGGCGGCAGACGAAAGCCGCCAAGGCGGTGAAGAAGGTCACCAAGTCCCCGGCGGCGAAGAAGTCCAACGCCTGGTGGCTGAAAATCGGCGGCCTGGCGCTGCTGTTCTTCGGCTTGAGCGGGATGGTGGACGCGATAGACAGCTTGCTGTGGGTCCTGCAAAACGGGACTGCCGCCCTTTGGTGGCTGGAGGACCTGCTGGGGGGACTGGCCATTACCGCCGGCGGCGGGGCCATGCTGTACAGCGGCTTCTCCATGGACCGCCAGATCAAACGGTTTTCCAAGTACCTCCTGGTCCTGGGCGACCGGGAGGCCATGCCCATCGACGAGCTGGCCCGGACCCTGGGCTACTCGGAGCGGCGGGTGGAGAAGGACCTGGAGAAAATGATCGACAAGGGCTACTTCGGCGGAAAAGCCTATCTCAACGTGGAGCTGGGCTACCTCTTCCGGGGCGGGAACGCCGCGGAAACGGCCTTCCGCCAGCGGTTCGAGGAGGCCCAGGAGGCGGCGGAGCCCAAAGCGCCGCCCAAGGAGGCGGAGGAGGGCTATTCCGGCATCCTCCGCAACATCCGCCGGGCCAACGACCAGATCGCGGACCCTGTTCTCTCCGCCAAAATCGACCGGCTGGAGGAGATCACCGCCAAGATCTTCAAGGCCGTGGAGGAGGACCCCAGGAAGAAAGACCGCATCGGAACCTTTCTGAACTACTACTTGCCCACCACCCAGAAGCTGCTGGACTCCTATGCCCAGTTCGAGGCCGCCGGGGTGGAGGGGGACAACCTCCGTCAGGCCAAGCAGCGGATTGAGACCACCATGGACTCCATCGTCAAGGGCTTTGAGCATCAATTGGACGAGCTCTACCAGGCGGACGCCATGGACGTGGACTCGGACATCCGGGTAATGGAGCACATGCTCCGCCGGGACACCGGCAGCGCGGAGGAGGACTTCGGCCTGGGCGGAAGCGCCATCCAGACGGAGGAGGAATGACAAACGGCCCGGTCCACCCTGGACCGGGCCATTTTCCGGAAATGTAAACCTGCGGTTAGCAGAAAGAAAGCCGAAAGTTGGTGGAAAAAGTCCCGCCGGACCTGATACAGTGGACCCAACAAAGGAGGGATGCCCCATGACAACCGGACAGCGTGTGGCCCAGAAGCGGAAGGAGCTCGGCCTTTCCCAGGAGGCCCTGGGGGAGAAGCTGGGCGTGTCCCGGCAGTCCATTTACAAGTGGGAGTCCGACAGCGCATTGCCGGAGGTGGAGAAGCTGGTGGCCCTGAGCCGCCTGTTCGGCGTGTCCGTGGGGTGGCTTCTGGGGGTGGAGGAGGAAGCCGCCCCGGGGGGCGGGGAGCTGGGCAAGGAGCAATTGGCTCTGGTGGAGGAAATCGCCGCCCGGTACGCGCCGAAGCCCCGGCTGTCCAGGCCCCGGAGGGCGGTGGTGAAACTATCCGCCGTCACGGCGGCGGTGTGCCTGTGCGTGGTGCTCTGGGGCTTTTACCGGCGGCTGGAGGACCTGACCCGGAATTACTCCTATCTGCAAGCCGCCATCACCCAGGTGGAGACCGGGGTAAACAGCCAGATCGACGGCGTCTCCAGCCGGGTGGAGGAGCTGTTACGGGAACAGAACGCCGTCACCGCCGATTACGGCGTCTCCCTGCGGAACGTGAACGTGGCCGGGAACCGGGCGAAGTTTACGGCCTACGCCGTGCCCAAGACCTACGTGGAGGGCATGTGGGCAGCGTTCTACGCCGAGGGCGGCAACCAGGTCATGACACAGGGGGCGGACCACCGGTTCGAGGCCGACCTGTACTGCGGTCTGGAGGAGACGGTGACCATCTGCGTGGACTTCATCTACCCCGACGAGACCCGGCAGACCCAGGTGCTGAAGCGCTATGAGGGCCTCTACGGCCAGACCTTCCCGGCGGTCCGGGCGGACTATGCCCTGGGCTTTAAGCCGGTGGAAAACGGGACCTTTGCCCTGGTGGAGACCAGAGGAACCAGGGAGGAGTACGGGCGCCTGGACTGGAGCCCGATGGGGATTCAGCCGGGACCTCCCGAAAAACCCCCGCCTGTGGCAGAGCTGGAAAGCCTGCGGGTGGGCCTGTTCCGAAATATGAAGCTGGTGGACTGGGCGGTGTTCTCCGTAACGCCGGGGGTGGTGGAGGAGGAGACTGCCGTCCTCACCGGGGAGCAGTGGAAGGCCCTGGACAAGCTCCGGCAGAACGACGGGGGCGGCAGCAAGGGCTATCAGTGGCTTAATTTCCATTTTGCGCCCCAAGAGGTCCCGGCGAAGGTCGGGGACGTGTTCCAGGTGGCGGCGGTGATGGAGGACGTGTACGGCCGCACGGCGGTCCGGTCCGGCGGGGCCTTTGGCCTGGACGGGGGCTGGAAGGAGCTGACCAACCTGGACGGGGATACCTCCAATACGGACCCGGAGGGCTGGGTGCTTGAATAGGAAACGGGACTGCGAAAGCAGTCCCGTTTTTCGTTCAACCGGCGGAAAAGACCTTCCTGCCGTCGCTCCACACGGCTTTGACCGCGCCTTTCTGCCGCCGGTAGACACAGCGCTCCAGCCGCTCCTGGGCCGTCAGGGGGTGGGGCTGGGGAAGGTCTCCGTCCGCCAGCGCAATGGCGTGGAGGCGGTTCCCCGGGGCGAAGCCCGGCTGTTCCCCAAAGAACGCCGCCCCGGCGGAGGTCCCCAAGTACCAGCCCTCCGCCACGGTGAGGAAGTCCGTGTCCCAGCCGTCCAGAATCCGCCGGGCCTTGGAGGCCCGGATGGAGGCCGCCACCACATCGAACATGCTCAGGTGGTCCCCTCCGGCGATGTCGCTGCCCAGGGCCACCTTCAGCCCCTCCTTCAGCATCACCCGCACCGGGGCCGTGCCGGAGCAGATATTCTGGTTGGAGTCCGCGCAGTGGACCACCGTCACCCCGGCGGCGCGCATCGCCGCCCGCTCCCGCTCGTCGGACCAGACGCAGTGGGCCATCAGGGTCCGGCCGTTCCAGAGGCCGTATTTCGCGTAAGTCTCCCAGTACTGCCCGCAGTCCGGGTGCAGCTCCTTTACCCAGGCAATCTCCCCGGTGTTCTCCGACAGGTGGGACTGGACCGGGAGGCCCCGCTCCGCCGCCAGCTTCCCCAAAAAGTCCATCAGTTCATTGGTGCAGGAGGGGGTGAACCGGGGGGTGAGGATGGGCTTGACGTGCCGGAAGTCCCGGCACTCCTCCAGCCAGCGGAGGGTTTCCCGCCGGGATTCCTCCGTCTCCTCCTGGAGGGCGGGGATGCCGTTGCGGTCCATGTTCACCTTGCCCACGTATCCGGTGACCCCGGCTTTTTCCAGCTCCTCCATCAAAATCAGCGTGGCCTCCCGGTGGAGGGAGGAGAACACGCACACCCTCGTGGTGCCCCCCTCGATGAGCTCCCGGGCAAGCTTGCGGTAGACCTCCCGGGCGTAGTCCGGGTCGGCGAAGCGGGCCTCGGTGGGGAAGGTGTAGGTGTTCAGCCAGTCCAAAAGCGGCAGGTCCATGCCCATGCCCAGCATAGGATACTGGGGGGCGTGGAGGTGGAGGTCCGCGAAGGACTGCAAAATCAGGGCGTCCCCGTAATCCTCCACCGCCGCCCCGGCGTATTGCTCCGGCAGGGCGGGAAAGACCCCGGTGATGCTGCCGTCCTCCGCCACCAGATAGCCGTTTTCCGTGACGTCCGGCTTCCCCAGGGCCGGAGCGGAAACCACCGTGCCCTTTATAATGGTAATCGACATGCCAACAACCCCTTTTCTAATTTGCCGGTACAAAAACAAAAAGGACGCCTGTCCGGTCAGGGAATTCCCCTCCGTACAGACACCCATAGAGAAGCCTTCGGCGGCTTCGTAGAAACGCCCGCGCCATACAGCGGGCTTATATGAGGCCCTTCGCCTTGTATCCAGTTGCGTATAGTATACCATGTCCTTCGGAGGAAAGCAAGCACCACTTCTGACCTCTCCGCTTATACTGGCATACGGGCGGTCCGGGACCCATGCGCCGCCCGAATCAAGAATAAGGCGTTGATGTGTATGCTGCGGTCTCTTGGCTGGGCCGCCCTGGGCACGGGCTTCACGTTCCTGATGACCACCCTGGGCGCCGCCATGGTATTTTTTCTCTCCGGGGAGCCGAAGCCCCGGTTTCAAAAGGCAATGCTGGGCTTTGCCGCCGGGGTAATGACGGCGGCCTCCGTGTGGAGCCTGCTCCTGCCCGCCATCGACCAGGCGACGGAGGAGGGGAAGGTCCCCGGCTGGCTTCCGGCGGCGGCGGGGATGCTGCTGGGGGTGGTGTTCCTGGCGGCGCTGGACGCGATGCTGCCCCGCCTGCGGCGGGAGAAGGAAATCAACGACGCCTGGCGGCAGAACACTCTTCTCATGACGGCCATTACCCTACATAACGTGCCGGAGGGTATGGCGGTGGGCCTGGCCTTCGCCCTGGCGGCGGCGGGGGAGGGGGCCGCCGGGGCCATGGCCCTGGCCCTGGGCATCGGTATCCAGAACTTCCCGGAGGGGGCGGCGGTGGCCCTGCCCCTGCGGCAGGAGGGCCGGGGGCGGCTGAGAGCCTTTACCGGCGGGATGCTGTCCGGGGCGGTGGAGCCGGTATTCGGCATCCTGGTGGTGCTGATCGCCGCCTGGGCCCACCCTATGATGCCCTGGCTTTTGAGCTTTGCCGCCGGGGCGATGCTGTACGTGGTGGTGGAGGAGCTGGTGCCTCAGGCCCACAGCCGGGCGGGGACCTGCGGGTTTGTCGGCGGGTTCCTGATCATGATGGTGCTGGACGTGGCGCTGGGGTGAAAAAACGCGGCGGTTTTGAAACCGCCGCGTTGTCTTTTGCGCAGGTTATTATGACCTTGAGCGGGGAACAAAGCCATCGTCAAACAAGATAGGGCCATGTACTTTTTCCCACGTCTCGATGTGCTGGATTATGAGCTGTTCAATTTCTTTATTGGCAGAACGACCGGAGCGGTCTGCAATATACTTTAGCTTGTCCATGATTTCTGAAGAGATTCGCAAGCCGTATTGGGGCTTCTTGTGCGGTGCGTTTGGCATACTAACCACCTCCTGCTGTCAACATGACAACACAATAACACCAAAAGAAAATTTTGAAAAGAAATTGCCAACATATTGACAACAGTTAGATGCCGTGCTACAATAATGCCAACGGATGGACAGCCACCCGGGGTGAGAATAAGCAGTAAGCGCGTGAGAAATGGGCTTTGCGATTTCGAGGTGAGGACATGAATTTTGAACTGAGACGGTTCGCCGCAAAAGAGGAAACGGTTTACAAGACCTTGTACATTACCCGTTCTTTCGTTGACAGCATAGAGAAAATTGCTGAGGAAAATAAAACCAGCTTCAACAATGTGGTCATATCCATGATTGAGAGCTGTTTAAAAGAGCCGTCGTAGAGGCGGACCTGTGTGTCCGCCCTTCTTTCCGGAACTGTTTTCCGAAAAAATATAGGACCGAAGGACGATCGTCCTCCGGTCCTTTGTCACTCCTCGCCGTCGGTGTCCTTACCCGGCTTGTACTGCTCCTCGCCGCTTTCAATGAAAAGAATGAAGTCGTTGATTTTCTTTTCACTCCATCCGGCGGCACGGAGCCCGAGAATCAGCCTCGCGCTCTCCTGCATGTTCATTTCTTTGCGCCTCCTTCCCTGTTCGTAACGGTTTTGACTGCCTCAGAGAATTGCGGGAAATTAGGTCTTCGCCTTAATCTCCGCCCCGCACTTGGGGCAGGTAATCACAATTTTCCCCTTGCCCGTGGGAACCCGGCAGATGGTCTTGCAGCTCTTGCAGGTAAAATACTTGTGCTCCTTGTCGGCGTGGCGGGCCCTGGCCCCGGCGCTGCGGTTTTTTACGCCGCAGTACCAGTTTACCCACCGCTGATTCTCCATCCGCCGCCGGGAGAGATTCTTGGAAAACGAGCGGAACAAAATCACAATCATCAAAAAGAGCAGCACGCTCTCCAGAACCCGCACGGCCAGCCCCTTCTTCATAAAAAAGCAGACGAGCTCCGCCGCCCACAGGACCAGATACCCCCGGAACAGCGCCTGGTTCAGCTGGTCCCACCCGTTCCGCCCGTACATAAAGCGGGCAATCGCGCCGCCGATTCTCTGGAAGATGCTCATACCCTTGAACTCCTTTGCCGGTCCTGTCGTTTTCTGTTCCCTATATTCTACTCGCAACCAGGCGGACAAACAACCGCTTTGAGCGGAAATTTACAAAATGGTCATTTATTTTCCCCGGGGGCTGTGCTATATTTTAAAGTTGTTAAAAAATATAAAGAAGGAAGTGCAAGCAAATCATGGCAAAAAAGCAGTTCAAGGCGGAGTCCAAGCGGCTCCTCGATCTGATGATCAACTCCATTTATACCCACAAGGAGATTTTCCTCCGGGAAATCATCTCCAACGCCAGCGACGCCTGCGACAAGCTCTGCTACCAGGCCCTCACCGACAGCGCCGTGGGGATGGACCGGGGGGATTTCAAGATCGAGATTACCGTGGACAAGGACGCCCGGACCCTGACGGTTTCCGACAACGGAATCGGCATGGACAAGGCGGACCTGGAGAACAACCTGGGCATCATCGCCTCCTCCGGCTCCTATAAGTTCAAGCAGGAGCTGGGAGACGACGCCAAGGACACCGACGTTATCGGCCAGTTCGGCGTGGGCTTTTACTCCGCCTTCATGGTCTCCGACCAGATCACCGTGGTGACCCGGAAATATGGGGCGGAGAGCGGGTATAAATGGCAGTCCTCCGGGGCCGACGGCTACACCATCGCCGAATGCGAAAAGGAAACCGTGGGCACCGACATCGTCATGCACGTCAAGGCCGACACGGAGGACGAAAAATACGGCGAGTTCCTGGAGAACTGGAAGCTCCAGGAGCTGGTGCGGAAGTACTCCGACTACATCCGCTTCCCCATCCGCATGGAGGTCTCCAAAACCCGGAAGAAGGAGGACTCCCCGGAGGACAAGCCGGAGTATGAGACCTATACCGAGGTGGAGACCCTGAACTCCATGGTGCCCATCTGGCAGCGGGCCAAGAGCGAGGTCACCGCCGAGGAGTACAACAAGTTCTACCGGGACAAGTTCCACGACTACGCCGACCCCCAGCGGGTGATTCCCGTCTCCGTGGAGGGCAGCGTCACCTACAAGGCCCTGCTCTTCGTTCCCGGGGCCGCGCCCTTCGACTATTACACCAAGGAGTTCGAGAAGGGGCTCCAACTCTACTCCAACGGCGTGCTGATCATGGACAAGTGCGCGGACCTCCTGCCGGAGCACTTCCGCTTCATCCGGGGCGTGGTGGACTCCCCGGATTTGAGCCTGAACATCTCCCGGGAGCTCCTCCAGCACGACCGGCAGTTGAAGGTCATCGCCGGGAATCTGGAGAAGAAGATCAAGGCGGACCTGGCGAAGTTCCTGGCGGAGGACCGGGAGGGGTATCAGGCCTTCTGGAAGAACTTCGGCCGCCAGCTCAAGTACGGCGTGGTGAACGAGTACGGCCGCCACAAGGACCTGCTCCAGGACCTGCTGCTGTTCTATTCCTCCACGGAGAAAAAGCCCGTCACCCTGGACGAGTACGTCTCCCGGATGAAGGAGGACCAGAAATATATTTATTACGCCGCCGGGGAGACGGTGGACAAAATCGACAAGCTGCCCCAGACCGAGGGCCTGCGGGACGCGGGGACGGAAATTCTCTACTTCACCGAGGAGGTGGACGAGTTCTGTGCCCAGACCCTGCGGACTTACAAGGAGAAGGAATTCCGCTCTGTGCTGGATCAGGAGATTGAAGAGGGCGCACAGAAAAAGGCCGAGGAGGAGGCCGAGGCCCACAAGGGGACCTTCGACTTCGTGAAGGAGGCCCTGGGGGACAAGGTGAAGGAGGTCAAGGCCAGCGCGAGGCTGAAATCCCATCCCGTCTGCCTCACCGCCGGGGAGGGCCTGAGCTTTGAGATGGAGAAGTATTTCCAGGCCGTCCAGCCCGACGCGTCCATCAAGGCGGACCGGATTTTGGAGCTGAACGTGGAGCACCCGGCCTTCCAGGCCCTGGAGGCCGCCGTGGAGGCGGACCCGGAGAAGGCGAAGGCCTACGCCGCCCTGCTGTATAACCAGGCGCTGCTGATTGCGGGACTGCCTCTGGAGGACCCCTCCGGCTATACCGATTTGGTGTGCGGACTGATGAAATAAATCTGTGGGCCCCGGAAAACCGGGGCCCGCTTTTTAAAAGCCGTGGAATCAGAAGGGAGGAGCGTCATGACGGGAATGAAACTAGAGCTGCTGGGCATCGGCATTATCCTGGCGGGCGTCGCTATGAGCATACCTAATTTTTGGGCCTATCTGGGCGGAGCGGTTGGAATCGCAATCGTGGCCGGGGGATTTTTTTGGAAGGACAAGCGCCCATAAGCGCGGAGGGTCTGCCTCCTTTTCCAATCGTCAAACTATCAAAAACGAGCAGTTGCCCTATACGGGGAACTGCTCGATCGATTTCGGCTTTTCGATTTGGAGGCTTACGATAAGATTCCCGCAACCATTGCGATCGCACAAATGAATACGACTTCCGCGCTGAATGGGACAATCACTTTTTGAACCTTTTTCTCCCCGTTCACCGCCATATCGATTTTACCTGAAAATAGGGCGCAAGCAAGGGAAACCATCATCAACGATACGGAAATGATTTCCATGCCTTCCCTCCATAAATTCCGGCTTATACGTTTATCACAATTCCAATCTCATATAAATAACTTCCTGAAATCCCGCCAATCGAGAATGAAAGCCCTTCGGATTTCTGCCGTATTCAACAAATCCGGCTTTCTTATACAGGGCGTACGCTCTTGTATTGCTGGCAACCACATTTAGTTCAAGCTGGATATATCCCGCGGCCTTTGCGCATTCAATACACGCCGCGGTTAAGGCCTGTCCAATTCCCAGCCCCCAAAATTCCTTGGCGACACTGACGCCAAATTCGGCGCGATGGCGAATCTTGTACTTTTTGCCCATTGCCTCAATCCCAGCGGTTCCCACAACTGCGTTGCCGAGTAAGGCGACAATTTCGATTTCACGTTCACTTTCAGATTTCTCTTTTAGGAAGTGGCTTTCCTGTATAACGTCAAAGCAATTCTCGTCCGGATAGGTAAGCAAATAATCCGTTTCTTCATGTGTCAGCTGAACGTTATCAAGTACAGCTCGCGCGTCGCATTCCATTCCATTTCGCAAACAACATGCGGCGCCGTTTTTTAACAGGATCACTTGATGATATTTCATCGCTAATACCTCACAAATTCTCGCCTTTCGGAGCTGATTATAGCACATGGCGATGACCGCATCAACCCGGTTTTGCGGAAACGGCCGGAGTGGCGCGCTGGCGGCATGTTTCTCAAGCGGAACATGGTTCGCCGCCTCTTGACAGCGGGACGGCGTGGTGTTATACTCAGATGGTTCTCAAAAGAACAGTTTCAAAAAGAACAAAGGAGGCCGGGAGATGCTCAATGCCGCCCAGCTCATCCGCCTGCCCCGGAAATTCGGGAAATACTACGACCGGCAGTTCCTCCCTCTGCTGGAACAGACAGGCTTGACCATGCGAGAGGTCCACGTCCTTCTCTTCCTGGCAAACCACCCCGGCCAGGACACCGCCCGAGACGTGACGGAGCTCCGGGGGATGGCGAAGTCCCAGGTTTCCCAGGCGGTAGAGGTCCTGGCGGGTCGGGGACTCCTGACCCGACGGGCCGACGGGGAGGACCGGCGAATCATTCACCTGGAAATCACCCGGCAGGGCGCGCCTCTGGTCCGAGAGGCCCAAGCCGTGCAGGCCGCCTGCGGGCGGCGGCTGCTGGCAGGGCTGACGGGGGAGGAGCAGACCGTCTTTCTGGACCTGCTGGAGCGGGTGCTGCGGGAGATGGAGGATTTGAGCGTGGAAAAGGAGCGTTGGACATGAATCAGAAAAGCGTGGACCTTGGCAGCGGGAAGGTGAGTAAGCTGCTGTTCTCCCTGGCCCTACCCACCATCACCTCTCAGATTGTCAACATGCTGTACAATCTGGTGGACCGAGTTTATATCGGGCACATGAAGCCCGTGGATACGGTGGGGGCCCTGGCCCTCACCGGCGTGGGGGTCTGCCTGCCCATCATCATGATCATTTCCGCCTTCGCGGCCCTGGTGGGCATGGGCGGCGCGCCCCGGGCCTCCATCCAGGAGGGGCGGGGGGACCTGGAGGGTTCCCAGAAGATCATGGGCAGCTGCTTTACTTTGCTGATCGTCACCGCCGCCTTGCTGACGGTGGTATTCCGGAGCTTTGCCGAGCCGTTGCTGCTGACCTTCGGGGCCAGCGAAAATACCATCGGCTACGCGTTGGACTATATGAACATCTACTCCCTGGGCACCCTCTTCGTCCAGGTGACCTTGGGCATGAATGCCTATATTACGGCCCAGGGCTTTACCACCGTCAGCATGAGGACCGTCCTCATCGGCGCGGGACTGAATACGGTTCTGGACCCCATCTTTATCTTTGGTCTGGGCCTGGGCGTTCGGGGAGCGGCGCTGGCGACGATTCTCTCCCAGGCGGTTTCCGCCGCGTGGGTCCTCCGCTTCCTCACCGGGCCCCGGACGAAATGGAGGCTGCGGAGGGAGTTTCTCCGGCCGGACCCCCAGGTGTTTCTGCCCTGTCTGGCTCTGGGGCTGTCCCCCTTCATCATGCAGTCCACGGAAAGCCTCATCGCCGTGTGCTTCAACTCCTCGCTGCTGAAATACGGCGGGGACGTGGCCGTGGGGGCCATGACGGTGCTGACCAGCATGATGCAGTTTGCCATGATGCCCCTTCACGGCCTGAGCCAGGGGGCCCAGCCCATCATCAGCTACAACTATGGCGCGCGGAGCTCCCGGCGCGTGAAGGAGGCTTTCTCGTGCCTTCTGAAATCCTGCGTGATTTATGCGGCAGTCCTCTGGGCGGCGGTGCAGTTATTCCCGCGGGCGTTCGTGCGGATTTTCAACAACAACCCGGAATTGGTGGATTACGCCGCCAAGGCCCTGCGGGTCTATATGGGGGCCACCTGCCTCTTCGGCGTCCAGATCGCCTGTCAGCAGACCTTTGTGGCCCTGGGGAACGCAAAGACCTCCCTGTTTCTGGCGGTGCTGCGGAAGATTATCCTGCTGATTCCCCTCATCTACATTCTGCCGAACTTTTTTGCCAACAAGGCCTTCGCCGTGTTCCTGGCGGAGCCCGTGGCGGACTTCTTGGCGGTGACTGCCACCGCCTCCATATTTGCCCTTCAGTTCAAACGGAGTATGGCGGAGCTGGAGGGTAGCGCCCAAAAATGAACATCGGGAAGCCGGGCCAGAGGGCCCGGCTTCTTCTTTGGAAATAGTCGGCTTGGCTTTAGGCTTCCGCTTTCGCGAAAAGGCGAATGGCCGCGGGAGAGAGGAGGTATCATCTCCCGCAGCCATCGTTCGCCATTAAATTCTCCACAGATTTCGCAGGACACCCCAGGCCAGCAGAAAAGCCACAAGCACCCAGGCCAAGGCTCCGGCGGCTTTGGGACACCGCCGCTGGAGCCAAAGCAGGCCAAGAATCCAGGGCACCGCCGCCGTCAGGCCCCAGTTATAAGAGGGAAGGAAGCGCCCGTGGAGCAGTCCCAGGCACAGGTCGGTAATGCCGCAGCCGGGGCAGCGCAGCCCCGTGACACGCCGGAAAAGGCAGGGCATTCGAAATCCCAAGGGGATTAGCACATAGCCATAGAAAAGGCCGGCGCAGAGAAAAGCCACGCCGGCCAGGAGTGCTTTATTCCGCCGCATACCCGTTGAGCTCGGATTGCAGCAGGGCGTAGGAGACGATGGTGAATCCGAAAAGCGCCAGCAGCAGATAGAGGATTCCCAGATGTCCCGGCAGCTGGCCCTGTTCCGCCCGCTGGCGGTCCAGGTCGTCACCGGCGCGATAGAGCCAATAGAGGCCATAGATGCCGCAGGTGACGATGGTCAGCAGCAGCACCAGCCCGCCAGAAGGACCGTCCGGGCGGGCTGTCACCATGTTTAGATCCTCCGCCATGGAGTACAGCCAATAGAGGCTGTAAATCCCACAGGTGATAATCGACAGGATAATGCAAAGACCAATGCTCCTTCTCTGAATAGACATAAGATAACCTCTCCCCTCAAACACAGAATCTTTGTTTAGTATAGCATGGTTTTTTCCTGGACGCAACGAGAAAAGGTCCTCCGCGTTGGCTCTTCCGGTGGGGGCAACGGGGATTATGGGCTCGGGCTGGAAAAAACTGAAAATTTCGGCGATTTAGCCAAAGATTTCTGCATTGGTTTGTGCTAAAATCCGGGGCGTTGGGATAGATCAAATTATTTTGCAAAAACTACTTGCAATATAAAATAAAATCGTGTAATATAGTTTTAGAAACCATATTAAGCGATGTTAACAGCGAGAGCTGAGGAGGAGCATCATGGAAGCCGTTTTGACGAAACAGGAATTGCGGCGAGCCCGCCTGCGGGCTGTGCGGCGGGCCCGGGTACAGGCCCGGAACGAGCCCCCCCGGCTGACCCTGGGGGCGGAGGTTTTCAATGCGGTGAGCCATGGACTGGGGGCTCTGGGGGCGGCGGCGGCGCTGACTCTGCTGCTGGTCCGGTCCCAGGGGGCCATGGAGTTGCTGGCCTCCTGCGTCTACGGAATCAGCATGGTGGTGATGATGCTGATGAGCTGCGTATACCACGCCATGCCCACCGGGTCCGGGGTCAAGCGGGTCTGCCGGAGATTTGATTACACGTCCATTTATCTGCTGATCGGCGGCACCTTCGCGCCCATTTTGCTGCTGTACCTGGGGGGCGCTCTGGGCGTGACCCTGTTTTGTGTCCAGTGGGCGGTGATTCTCGCCGGTGTGGCGCTGGTGATGGTCTTTGGCCCTGGCCGCTGGCGGGCTCTTCACTTCACGCTGTATTTTCTGATTGGGTGGAGCGGGCTGGTGTTTCTGCCGGAGATGTACCTCCACAGCCGGACCCTGCTGGGCTTCATCTTTGCGGGGGGGCTGGCCTATACCCTGGGGATGATTCCCTTTGCCGGGAAGAAGAAGTACGACCACTGCGTCTGGCACGTCTTTGTTCTGGCGGGGGCGGCCTTGCACTGGGTTGGAATTTACACGCAGATTTATCTCCTTCGATAAGCGCGAGGACCGTGCGCCCGGACCCTTTTCCCGGCGGGGAAGAGGCCGGGCGTTTTTCTGCGCCCTCATAAAGAACCCGTTAAGGAAGCGGGGGGAAATGTGTTTTGCGCAAGCGTTTTCGCCCTTGGAACTCTTGACTTTTTCCCAGGAGTTACTATAATCAAACCGTACAGATTTGCCGCCGTGCCTGCCGGCCTCGGGCGCGGGGAGCTGATTGAGAGAAGGGATGCCAGATGAAAGAACACAAAAAGGGCCTGGCGCTTTGGCTGGCGGTGGTTTTGTCGCTGCTGGCGGGCGCGCTGCTGGTTGGGTCGCCCGGACGGACGGAGACCGTGAAGGAGGCCATGCGGGACGCCGTGCTCCACGATGTGAACCGGATCAGCCTCTTCGGGCTGAAGGAGGTGAACCCGGGGCTGATCTCCGCCTTTACGGTGACGCTGATGCTGCTCCTGGCCGCCGCCTGTATTCGGATTTTCGTGATTCCGCGATTCCAATACCGGCCGGGCAGGCTCCAGATGCTTTTGGAGGAGGCTGTGGGCCTGTTCAGCGGCATGGCAAGGGGAAGCAGTCCCCACCGCTGGGGCTTCCTGGGGGCCTATATCTTCGCCGCCGGGGCCTACATATTCGTGGGGACGCTGTTTGAGCTGCTGGGTCTCCAGGCCATCACGGTCCACGGCCACCCCATCACCCTGCCCGCCCCCTTATCCGACGTGAACGCCGCCATTGCCATGGGGACCTTTTCCTATTTGACGATTTTGTCCGGCGGCATCGCGGTGAACGGAGTGAAGGGCGTGGGAAAGACGCTGAAGGAGTTCTCCCTGCCCATCTCCATGAGCTTCCGGCTCTTCGGCGCCCTGCTCAGCGGGCTGCTGGTGACGGAGCTGGTGTATTACTACGTGAGTTTGAGCTTTGTGCTGCCGGTGATCGTGGGTGTGCTCTTTACCCTGCTTCATGCGCTGATTCAGACCTATGTGCTGACCATGCTGACGGCCCTGTACTATGGCGAGGTGTCCGAGCCTGCCCCGCCGAAGGGAGAGAAAAAACGCCGGACCGCCTGAGCGGGGTCTGGACTTTCAAATCAAGAATATACTGGGAGGTTTTCTGAGATGAACAAGTTTGTGAGGAAGCTGTGGATGCTGGGTCTCGTGCTGCTGCTGGCGGCGGTTCTGGCCGTGCCCGCCCTGGCGGCGGGAGAGGAGACCGGGGCGGCCGCCGCCCAGGAGGAGGTCCAGGAGGAGAGCGGCGGCAAGACCATCGGCTCTGCCCTGGCCATCGGTCTGGCGGCCCTGGGCGGCGGCCTGGGCATGGGCATCGCCACCGGAAAGGCGGTGGAGAGCATCGGCCGCCAGCCGGAGGCCGAGAGCAAAATCAGGACCATGCTGATGCTGGGTCTGGTCTTTATTGAGACGGCCATCATTTACGCCCTGCTGGTGGTCATCCTCATCATCTTCGTATTGTAAGGCAGGTGGAGACGGTGAATATCCCCCTGAATGTTGACTGGCAGCAGATTTTGCTGCACTGGATGAATCTGGCCATCCTCACCGGCGGGCTGTACTTCCTGCTCTACAAGCCGGTGAAGCAGTTTATGGAAAAGCGGGAAGCCCATTACCGGGAGTTGGAGGCGCAGGCCGCCGGGAAGCTCCAGGAGGCGGAGGAGCTGAAAGCCGCCTACCAGGCCAAGCTGGACGGAGCGGAGGAGGAAATCCACCAGGCCCGGGCCAAGGCCCAGGCGGCGGTCCAGCAGTCTGTGGAGGAGCAGATGGCCCAGGCGAAGCAGATAGTCGCCAAGGCCAAGGAGGAGGCCGCCAACAGCCGGGAGCAGATCATCCGGGAGTCCCAGCGGGAGCTCCGGGAGCTGACGGTGGCCGCGGTGAAGAAGCTGACGGTGAAGGCCGACACGGACCTCTTCGACCAATTCTTGAATTTGGCGGAGGGAGGAGGCGCCCATGAGGACCACTAGAGGCAGCCTCAAGGCGGAGCTCCGCAGCGCCGTCAAGCCCACGGAGGAGCAGCTCCGGCGCTTTGAGAAGTTCCTGACCGGAAAATACAAGCGAAAGGTCCCCCTGCAATGGGAGGAGGACCCGGCGCTGAAGCGGGGCTTCCGCCTCCAGGTGGGGGCGGACATGTACGACTGGACCTTGCAGGGCCGGGTGCGGCAGTTCCGGGACTACGTCCGGGGACTGGAGAGCGGGTCCAACGATATTCTGCCCCTGATGCGCCAGGCGGTGGAGGACTGGACTGTGGCCGTGGCCCCCGAGGAGATCGGTGAGGTGACGGCGGTGGACGGCGAGATCGCCTCCGTCAAGGGCCTGGACCACGCTCAGTATGGCGAGATTTTGCTGTTCAGCTCCGGCGTGAAGGGCATGGTCCAGGACCTGCGCCGGGACGGCGTGAGCTGCATCCTCTTCGGAAACGGCGAGGAGGTCTCCGCCGGCAGCATGGTCCGCCGAACCCTGAAAACCGCCGGCATGCCGGTGGGCGAGGGCTTCCTGGGCCGGGTGGTGGACGCCCTGGGCGTTCCCATGGACGGCAAGGGGAGAATCATGCCGGAGGGCCACCGGCCCATTGAGGCCCCGGCTCCGGGCATCCTGGACCGCCAGCCGGTGAACACCCCCATGGAGACGGGCCTTTTGGCCATTGACTCCATGTTCCCCATCGGCCGGGGCCAGCGGGAGCTGATTATCGGCGACCGCCAGACCGGCAAAACCGCCATCGCGCTGGACACCATCCTGAACCAGAAGGGGAAGGACGTGGTGTGCGTCTATGTGGCCATTGGACAAAAGAGCGGCTCCGTGGCCCAGATTGTGGAGAACCTGAGCCGCCGGGGGGCCATGGAGTACACCGCCGTGGTCAGCGCCCCGGCCAGCGCCTCCGCCGCCCTGCAATACATCGCCCCCTACGCGGGCTGCGCCCTGGGAGAGTACTTCATGCGCCAGGGCCGGGACGTGCTCATCGTCTACGACGATCTCAGCAAGCACGCCATCGCCTACCGGACATTGAGCCTCCTTTTGGAGCGCTCCCCGGGACGGGAGGCCTACCCCGGCGACGTGTTCTACCTCCACTCCCGCCTTTTGGAGCGGGCGGCCCATCTCTCCGATGAGCTGGGGGGCGGCAGCATGACCGCCCTGCCCATTGTGGAGACCCAGGCGGGAGACGTGTCCGCCTACATCCCCACCAACATCATTTCCATCACCGACGGGCAGATTTTCCTGGAGAGCGATCTGTTCTTCGCCGGCCAGCGGCCCGCTGTCAACGTGGGCCTCTCCGTCTCCCGGGTGGGCGGCGACGCCCAGACCAAGGCTATAAAGAAGGCCGTGGGAACCCTCCGGCTGGACCTGGCCCAGTATCGGGAGATGGAGGTATTCACTCAGTTCTCCAGCGACCTGGATGATGCCACCAAGCGCCAGCTCCGCTATGGCCAGGGCCTGATGCGCCTGCTGCGCCAGCCCCGGTACGCCCCGTTGTCCCAGCACCAGCAGGTAATCGTCCTGGCGGCCGCCATGGCCCATGTGATGCAGGACGTGCCCTTGGAGCGGATGGACGCCTTCCGGGCCCATCTGCTCTCGGAGGTGGAGGCGGAAGCTCCGGACCTCTGCGGCCGGATCGACCGCGCCGGCCGGCTGGACCCGGAGGACCGGGAGGAGATCGTCTCCCTGGCGAAGCGCGCCCTGGAGAGCTTCAGCGGGAAGAAGGGCGGCTGACATGGCGGGGACCAAGGAGATCAAGACCCACATTGAGAGCGTGGGAGAGACCCGGAAGATCACCAACGCCATGTATTTGATCGCCTCCACCAAGCTCCGCCGGGCCCGGCGGGAGCTGGACCAGACCCGGCCTTATTTCGAGGCCCTTCGGGGGGAGATCCGCCGGATTTTCCGCACGGCCTACAACGTGGACAGCCGGTTTTTTTACCCCATCGGCGACGACACGCCGCTGAAGGGGACCTATGGCTGTCTCCTCATTACCGCTGACAAGGGTCTTGCGGGGGCCTATAACCAAAACGCCATCCGGGTGGCCCAGCAGCTTTTGGAGCGGCACCCGGACACGAAGCTCTTTGTGGTGGGAGAATACGGACGGCGGTTTTTCGACCAGCGGAGGATTCCCATTGAGCACAGCTTCCTCTACACCGCCCAGAACCCCACCATGGCCCGGGCCCGGGAGATCAGCGCCCGGCTGCTGGACGGCTTTGACCGGGGGGAGCTGAAGGAAATCTACGTCATTTACACGGACATGGAGAGCGCCATGAGCTTCGAGGCCCGCTCCACCCGGCTGCTGCCCTTCCACCGGACCCACTTCGCCGGAGCCCCGGCGGGCGGGGGGGCCATGACGGAGCGCTTCGAGTTCTACCCCGATGTGGGGACCGTGCTGAACAGCGTCATGCGGAGCTATGTCACCGGCTTTATCTACAGCGCCCTGATTGACAGCTTCTGCTGTGAGCAGAACGCCCGGATGAGCGCCATGGACAACGCGGACCGGAATGCGGAAAAGCTCCTGGGGGAGCTGTCCCTCCAGTATAACCGGGTCCGCCAGGCGGCCATTACCCAGGAGATTACGGAAATCTCCGCGGGGGCCCGGGCCCAGCGCCAAAAGAAGGGGAGGTAACCGAATTTGGAAAGAGGCATTATTGTACAGATATCCGGCCCTGTGGTGGACGTGGATATCCAAAGCGGAGAGCTTCCCCGGCTGCGGGAGGAGCTGACCGTGGAGAAGGACGGCGGCCTCCGGGTGATGGAGGTGGCCCAGCATGTGGGGAAGCGCACGGTGCGCTGCGTCATGCTCTCCCCCAGTGAGGGACTGGCTCGGGGACTGGCCGTGGACGTGCCGGATAAGACCATCGAGGTGCCTGTAGGCGCCGCTACCCTGGGGCGGATGTTCAACGTCCTGGGCCAGCCCATCGACGGCGGCGGCCCCGTGCCCGAGGGCACGCCGAGAAAGAGCATCTACCGCGAGCCCCCGGCCTTTGACGAGCAGAGCCCGGCGGTGGAGATCCTGGAGACGGGCATCAAGGTCATCGACCTCTTGGAGCCCTATCCCCGGGGAGGCAAGATCGGCCTCTTCGGCGGTGCGGGCGTGGGCAAGACCGTCCTCATTCAGGAATTGATTCACAACGTGGCCACGGAGCACGGCGGCTACTCCATCTTCACCGGCGTGGGAGAGCGCAGCCGGGAGGGCAACGACCTCTGGCGGGAGATGCGGGAGAGCGGCGTCAGCGAGAAAACCGCCCTGGTCTTTGGGCAGATGAACGAGTCCCCCGGCGTTCGGATGCGGGTGGCCCTGGCGGGGCTGACCATGGCGGAGTACTTCCGGGACAAGGAGCGCAAGGACGTGCTGCTCTTCATCGACAACATTTTCCGCTTCGTCCAGGCGGGCAGCGAGGTATCGACCCTCCTGGGCCGGATGCCCTCCGCCGTGGGCTATCAGCCGACGCTGGCCAACGAGATGGGAGAGCTTCAGGAGCGGATCACGTCCACCAAAAACGGCTCCGTCACCTCCGTCCAGGCGGTCTACGTTCCCGCCGACGACCTGACGGACCCGGCTACGGCCACCACCTTCGCCCATTTGGACGCGACGACGGTGCTGAGCCGGAAGATCTCCGAGCAGGGCATCTACCCGGCGGTGGACCCCCTGGCCTCCTCCTCCCGGATTTTGGAGGCGGACGTGGTGGGAGAGCGGCATTACCGCGTGGCCCGGACCTGCCAGGAGATTTTGGAGAAGTACATGGAGCTTCAGGACATCATCGCCATCCTGGGCATGGACGAGCTCAGCGAGGAGGACCAGAAGACCGTGGCCCGGGCCCGGCGGCTCCAGCGCTTCTTCGCCCAGCCCACCACGGTGGCGGAGAAGTTCACCGGCATCCCCGGGGTCTACGTCCCCTTGAAGGACACCCTGGAGAGCTTTGAAAAGCTGGTAAACGGCGAGCTGGACCAGTACCCGGAGGCGGCCTTCTACAATGTGGGCACCTGGCGGGACGTGGTGGAGAAGGCGAAAAAGATCGAGGCGGGTGAGGCGTAATGGAAGTCTTTCAGGCCCACATCCTGGCGGCGGACCGCTCCTTCTACGAGGGGCCCTGCGTCAGCCTGACCGTCCCCACCAGCGACGGGGAGCAGGGCATCCTGGCCCATCACAGCGACATGATCGCCGCCGTGCTGCCGGGGACCCTGCGCTACCAGACCCCGGAGGGGCCCGTCCAGCTGGCGGCGGTGTCCTCCGGCTTGGTGAAGATTGAGAAAAACGAGGTCCTGGTGCTGGTGGACTCCGTGGAACGGCCCGAGGAGATCGACGCCGCCCGGGCCCGCCGGGAGGCCGACGAGGCACGGGAGGCCATGCTCCAGAAGAAGAGCCGCCAGGAGTACCAGCTGGCCCAGGCCACCCTGGCCCGGGCCATGAACCGCCTGCGGGTGAAGGGCACGGAAATCAAATAGCAAATAGAGCGAAACGCGCCTCTCCCCAGATGGGAGGAGGCGCATTTTTTCACGGCAGCAGAGGCAGGCACACCACCAGCTGGAACCGCCCGCCTCCGGCCCGGGTCTCCAGGGACCCGCCCAGGCGCTCCGCGATTTCCCGCATCCCCGCCAGGCCGAAGCCGTGGGACGTCCTGTCCTTCTTGGTGGTGGCAAGGTCCGGGGCCAGCTCCCCGGCGTAGGCGTTTTCCACCCGGAGCATGAAAAGGCCCTTTTCCGCCCGGCAGCGGAGGGTGACGGTCTTGTCCTCCGCTTCCTCCGCCGCCTCCATGGCGTTGTCCGCGGCGTTTCCCAGCAGGGCGCACAGGTCCACCTCCGCCAGGGGCAGGTCCTTGGGCAGGGACACGGAAAAGTCCGCCGTGAGGCCTGAGCGGCCCATGGCCTCCGCCTTGGCGGAGAGGACGGCGTTGGCCGCGTCGTTTTCGCACAGCCGCTTCCCGCCCCGGAGGGCGGGGGAGTCGGCAAGCTGGTCGATGTATTGCAGGGCCTTGCCGTCCTCCCCCATGTCCACCAGGCCCCGGAGGGCCGTCAGGTGGTTCCGCAGGTCGTGGCGGAGGGTGCGGACCTGCCGCTCCTCCCGCTGGAGGCCCTGGTAGTAGCTTTCCCGGAGGGAGGCCAGCTTGTCCGCCTCCTCCAGCCGCTGGTGGTTTTCCAGTACCAATATGGCGTACAGCAGGGCCAGGGAGGTGAGGAAGATAAAGGGGAGCACCGCCACCCCCAGATTCATAATCAGGCCGTGGAGAAGAGCGTTGCTGTAGATATAATCCGACTGGAGAAGGGGCAGCAGCACCACCGCCAGCAGCGAGCTGAAGGGCATGGCGGCCAGGAGCAGCACCAGCCTCCAAAACCGGGGGGAGAGCTGGGGCGGGCGCTTTGGCAGGTGTTTCCGCGGCGCCAGGTACAGCAGGGCCCAGACAGCGAGGCGGATGAATTTATTGCTGTAGTAATACAGATCGTCCAGATCGAAGCGGGCCATAATGGGGCCATAATAGGTATCCAGCACGGCGTTGACGGACATGATGAGGCAGAAAAAGATGACCGTCAGCGTCAGCCGCCCGGCTCGGTCCCCCTTGGAGGCCAGCAGGAGCACGGGGAAAAAGAACAGCAGGGTGAACAGCAGATTGGTGTCCCCCAGCCAAATCACCATGTCGGAGATGCTGCCCAGAAACAGGACCAGCGCGATTCGCCAGCCCCGCCGGGGCTTCACCGCCAAAAAGGCGGACACGATCCGAAAGAGGAAGAAGCCGCTGGTAAACACCGGGATCAGCCAGAACCAATTTTGAAAGCAGAGCAGCAGGTATTCCGCCAGGCTGATTAAAAACGTTGAAGCCATGGCCTAGCCCTCCAGGGCCGTCCGGGCCAGGGCGGCCAAGGCGGCGGAGCGGCAGGCCCGGCTGACGGGAAGCGCCTCGCCGCCCACAAAGACCTGGCTTCCCTCCATCCGCTCTACGGCGGCGGTGCGGACCAGATAGCGCTGGTGGACCCGGACGAAGGACTCTCCCACGTCCCGCTCCACGTCGTCCAGCTTGCCGTAAAAGGTATAGGTCCGGGCGGCGGAGACGCAGGTGACCTGCCGCCGGTCGGAGGCGAAATAGAGAATGGTCTTCTTGGGAATCCGGTACAGCGTCTCGCCGCTGCGGCAGAGGAAGGCCTGGTCCCCCTCCCGGAGGCGGGCCTCCGCCGCCCGGTCCAGCACGCCGTCCAGCTGGTCCGGCTTGGGGGGCTTCATCAGGTAGCCCAGGGCCCCCACGGAATAGCCGTCGAACACGTAGTCCGTGTAGCCGGTGACAAAGACCAGCAGCAGCCCCTCGTCCGCCTCCCGGAGGCGGCGGGCGGTCTCCATGCCGTTCAGCGCCCCCATTTCAATGTCCAAAAATACCAGGTCCAGCTCCCCGGCGTGGCTGCCCAGCCAGCGGAGGAGGCCCTCCCCGGAGGAGAATTCAAAAAAGGACGTGTCCGCCCCGCTCCGCCGCCGCTCCAGGGCCCGCTCCAGCGCGGCCCGGAGGGCGACGCGGGCGTCGGCGCTGTCGTCGCAGATGCCGATTCGCAGCATGGTATCATCTCCTTGCGGTTTGCTGGGGCTATTATAGCACATCCCCGGCGGTTCGCCAAACCAATTATGACGGCAAAAGCGCCAAAGATGATGCCGCTTGCGCCGGAGCCCCCAAACTTTACAACGAACCCGCCAAAGAGAGCGGCCCCGTTTGCGGGGGCCGTTTTTTCGCGCTATTCTGGCAATGGAAGCGGATGTAAGCATTTACGGCCGGACTTCCGCATCAACCGCTGTCACAGAATAAAGGAAGTGCTTGCTATGAATTGGAATTCCATCCGCGCCGCCCTGACCACCCCCACGGAGGTCCCCCGGCAGGGGCCCCGGCTGCGAACGAATCTGGACACGGACCTTTTGAAGCTCGCCGCCATCGTTTCCATGCTCATCGACCATGTGGGCGGCGCCTTCTTTCCGGAGGTCGGGGCCTTCCGCTGGATTGGGCGGCTGGCGTTCCCGATTTTCTGCTACTGCCTGACCGTGGGACTGCTGTATACCCAAAACATCAAGCGGTATCTTGGCCGCCTGGCGGTGTTCGCCGTGGTTTCCCAGCCCTTCTACGTCCTGGCCTTCCACCCCCATGACTGGATGGTGGACCGGAATTGGAGCAACTGGAACATCTTCTTCACGCTGTTTCTCTCCCTGCTTGCCATGTACGGCTTTAAGGAGCGGAAGTGGTGGCTGTTCCTGGGGGCCTTCTTCGCGGTGAGCTGGTGGAACTTCGACTATTCCGGCATCGGGATTCAATTGATGCTGATTTTCTTCCTCTACCGGAACCACCCCAGAATCGGCGCGGCCCTCTATGTGCTGACCTACCTGCCCTGCCTCTGGGGCGGCTATCTGGAGGACCCGCTGGCCTTGAAGCTGGGCGGCTTCGCCGTGGACTGGGCTGTGTTTGCCCTGCTGGCCGCGCCGCTGATCTTCCTCCCCACCCGCTCCGGGCTGAAAATCCCCAAGTGGTTCTTCTACGCCTTCTATCCCGCCCATCTCGCCGTCATTGCGGCAATTCAATTCATGCTGTAAGAAAGGATGACTATGATGCTGACTGTAGAAAATCTGCGCAAATCCTATCAAGTGGGAAAGACCTCCTACGAGGTGCTGAAGGGAGTCTCCCTTCAAGTGGGAAAGGGTGAGTTCGTGGCCGTTATGGGCCCCTCCGGCTCCGGCAAGACCACCCTCTTGAACTGCATCTCCTGCTACATCCCCGCCGACTCCGGCAGTATCCGCCTGGGGAAAACCGAGCTGGCCCGGCTGGACGAGGACGCCCTGGCGGAGGTCCGCAACAAGGAGCTGGGCTTCGTCTTCCAGGACTTCCTCCTGCTGGACGGCCTGACGGTGCGGCAGAACATCCTGCTCCCCGCCATCATCGGCGGCACCGTCTCCGACATGACGGAGCAGCGGGCGGACCAGCTCTGCGAGGTCTTTGGCATCGCGGGCATCCGGGACAAATATCCGGCGGAGATCTCCGGCGGCGAGAAGCAGCGCACCGCCGTGGCCCGGGCCCTCATCAACCACCCCCTGCTGATTCTGGCCGACGAGCCCACGGGCAACCTGGACTCCAAGTCCACCCGGGCCGTCATCCGTTCCTTTGAGCAGGCCAAGCAGGCTCTGGAGGCCACGATTTTCATGGTGACCCACGACTCCTACGCCGCCTCCTTCTGCGACCGGGTGGTGATCCTCCGGGACGGCGTGGTCTGGAAGACGCTGGAGAAGGGGGCCACGGAACGGGAGACGTTCCAGGACCAGCTTCTGGACGCGGTCCGGGAAATGGGGAGGGAATAACCATGCGCCATTTTTCCGAAGTTTATGCCCTGATGCGCCGGAGGAACAAGAAGCAATACGCGCTCCTCTCGGGCTGCTGCTTCTTCTCTGTGCTGCTGATAACGGCCTACGTCTGCATGATGCGGGCCCCCACCATCCTGAACGTCCTCCCCGAGGGAGGCGACAGCCGCAAGCAGATCATGATGATCTTCACCCTGGCGGTTCTTGGCTGCGCCGTGTTCACCACCTACGCCTCCGGCCTCTTCTTCCGGCAGAAGTCCCGGGAGACCGGCGTGTTCCTGGCCCTGGGGGCCACCCGGGCCCAGGTGCGGGGGGAGCTGTACCGGGAGCTGGGAGTGATCTCCCTGGGCTCCTGCGCCGCCGGGGCCGCCCTGGGCGGACCCCTGGCCTGGGTGCTGTGGCAGGTGTTCCGTCTCTGCGTGGTGGATACGGAGGAGATGCGCCTGGTATTCAACCCCGCCGCCTACGTCTGGTCCCTGGCCTTCTCCGCCTTTGTCATCGCCATGATGTTCTTCCTGGGGAGCCGGTCCGTGAAGCGGACCAACATCATCGACATCGTCCAGGAGTCCCACAAGTCCGAGCCCATCCGGGAGGTGCCCCGGTGGTACGGGCCCGTTGGCGTCGGCCTCCTGGCCCTGGGTGGCTTTCTGGGCTATATGTCCTCCTTCTTCTTCATAAGCGTTCTCCACTGGTATCCCCCCGAGGGGCTGACCGCGGTCTTTTACGTCCCCGCTTTGATTGGCCTCTATATGATTCTCCTGCACACGGTGGTCAACGGCTGGAACGGGAAAAAGAAGCTCTACAAGGACCTGATCGCCACCAGCCAGATGCGCTTCCAGGGCCGCCAGACGGTGCGGAACATGCTGGTGATGACCCTGCTGATTGCCGGTGCGTACTTCGGCAGCTTCTTCACCCCCATGCTGGGCACCGGGTCCATGATTGAATACGATACCCGGCCTGTGGACTATGTGTATAACTTCCGGGCAGACCAGGACATCCCCCTGGAGGAGGAGGTCCGGGCCCTGGCGGAGGAGTACGGTGTGACCATCACGGACTTTGCCGCCGTCCCCATGCTCCGACTGGCGGTGGACGGCCAGGACCACATTGAGGAGGAGGGCCCCATGGGCACCACCTGGCGTACGGAGTACAAAGAGGTCATGAGCACCGAGCTGTTTCTTTCCGCCTCCGGCTACGAGGCTCTGACGGGGGAGCGCGTGGACCTGGCCAGCGGCGAGATTCGCGGCGTCGTCGACGTGGAGGGGAGCAAGCTGGGCTTCGCCCCGGACAAGAGCTTCGTGACCAACTATCTGACCGGGGAACAGATCCCCGTCACGTCCCTGGAGCCCCTGCGCTATGACAGCCTCTTCGGGCGCTATGTGATGAACGACGCCGACTTTGCCGCCCTGGGGGCGGGCCTGACGGAGGAGTGGCGGGAGACCCAAGTCTGCTTCAACGTGGAAAACTGCGAGGAGACCTATGACTTCGCCAAAGCCCTGTTCAATGAGATTGTGGACCGCTCTACCATAGACGTGGCCCAGTTCAGCGGCTGGGACCCGGTAATCCGGGACCAGTACCTGGCGGAGGAGGGCGTTTACTTCCTAGACCGGGAGAACTGCGCGGAATATGGTTTTACTGTCATCGACTACGCCCAGCGGGACAGCTCCGCCTTCCGGCTGAGCTGGCAGTATATGCCCCAGTTCCGGGTGATGGACAAGGCGGACTTTGTCAAGACCATGGCGGTGTTTCTCATCCTCTTTGTCTTTGTGGCCGTGGTGTGCTTTTCCGCCGTGTTTGTGATCGCCTATACCCGGTGCATGACCATCGCCCTGACAAACCGGAAGGTCTACGACGACCTCAGGCATTTGGGGGCCTCCAACGCCTATCTCCGCCGCTCCGTCCGGGGGCAGGTGAAGCGGGTGTTCCTGGTGCCCGCCCTGGCGGGCACCAGCCTGATCTACGCCTTTTATGTCATGATTATGTACTTCAACGGCAGTCCCGCGGGTATTACGCCCAGCGAGGCGGCGGGCCTTCTGGCCGACCTGGCGGTGGTGGCGGCGGTGTCCGCCCTGATCTACGGCGTGTACCGCCTGACCCTGGCCCAGGTGTGCCGGGCCCTGGACATCCGGCGGTAAAAAAGACCGCCCTGTCATAGACAGGGCGGTCTTTTTTTCGGGGATTGAGGAAGGCTTACGCTTCCGGCTCCGCCGAAGCCGCAAACCGGCTCACGAAGTCCCGGAGC
>CATOKC010000014.1 GCA_951800675.1 uncultured Oscillibacter sp. | reverse complement strand
ACATGTCCCACGACATCCGCACCCCCATGAACGCCATCATCGGCTTCACCGCCCTGGCCTCCACCCACCTGGACAACCGGGAGCAGGTGGAGGAATACCTCAAGAAAATCATGACCTCCGGCAACCACCTGCTCAGCCTCATCAACGACGTGCTGGACATGAGCCGCATTGAAAGCGGCAAAATGTATCTGGATGAGAAGCCCTGCACCCTGCCGGACATTCTCCACGGCCTGCGGAGCATCGTCCAGGCGGATGTCCACGCCAAGCAGCTGGAGCTGTACATGGACGCCGTGGACGTCATCCACGAGGATATCCTCTGTGACCGGCTGCGGCTGAACCAGATTCTCTTAAACCTGCTGGGCAACTCCATCAAATACACCCCCGCCGGGGGCATCGTCAGCATCCGGGTGATGGAGAAGGCCTCCGCCCCGGCGGGTCACGCCTCCTATGAATTCAGCGTCCGGGACACCGGCATTGGCATGAGCGAGGAGTTTGTCTCCCACATTTTTGAGCCCTTCGAGCGGGAGCGAAACTCCACCACCAGCGGCATCCAGGGCACGGGCCTGGGCATGGCCATCACCCGGAACATTGTGGAGATGATGAACGGCTCCATCCATGTCAAGAGCCGGCAGGGCGTTGGAACGGAGTTCACCGTGGACCTCACCTTCCGCCTCTGCTCCGACGAGAAGCAACCCACTACCATCCCGGAGTTCTCCGGCTGCCGCGCCCTGGTGGTGGACGACGATTTCAACACCTGCGACAGTGTTTCCTGCATGCTCCAGCAGATCGGCATGCGGGCGGAGTGGACCCTCTCTGGAAAGGAGGCGGTGCTCCGCACCCGGCAGGCCGTCATGCGGCGGGACCATTATTCCGTCTACATCATCGACTGGCTGTTGCCGGATATGAACGGCATCGAGGTCACCCGGCGCATCCGCAAAGAGTGCGGCGACGAGGTGCCCATCATCGTCCTCACCGCCTACGACTGGGCCGACATCGAGGACGAGGCCAAGGAGGCCGGAGTCACCGCCTTCTGCGGCAAGCCTCTGTTCCTCTCGGAGCTGCGGGACTGCCTGATGTCCATTGTGGGCACGGAGGAAACCCCGGAGGAGAAGGGCCTACTGTCGTCCCAGCCCCTGGACCTGGGCCGCATCCTGCTGGCGGAGGACAACGAGCTGAACCAGGAAATTGCCCAGGCCATCCTGGAGGAGGCGGGCTTCACCGTGGAAATCGCGGAGAACGGGCAGATTGCCCTGGACCTGCTGACCCATGCGGAGCCAGATTATTACCAGTTGATCCTGATGGACGTGCAGATGCCCGTCATGAATGGCTACGAGGCCACCCAGGCCATTCGCGCCCTGGAAAATCCGGCCCTTTCCAGCATCCCCATCCTGGCTATGACAGCCAACGCCTTTGAGGAGGACAAACAAACAGCCCTCAAGTGCGGTATGAACGGGCACATCTCCAAGCCCATCGACATTGCCAAGCTGCTGGAAACCTTGGAAAACGTGCTGCGGAACCGATAAAACTAAAAAAGCGGGCGAGAGACGGTTCGTCTCTCGCCCGCTTTCCATTTGCATCTTGTTCAGTCCGCCGTCAGCACGCCGCTGAGGTCCAGAGGCTTTCCGTCGGACCAGAGGCGCTCCAGGTCGTAAAATTCCCGGGCCTCCTGGGAGAACACATGGACCGCCACGCAGCCATAGTCCAGCAGCACCCAGGTGCCATCCCGGTGGCCCTCCCGGTGGAGGGGCGCCTCCCCGGCCTGCTCCTTCATGGCCTTTTCCACCGCGTCACACAGGGCGTTGATCTGGGTGTTGGACCCGCCGGTGGCGATGACGAAAAAGTCCGCCAGAGTGGTCAGGTCCGTGATTTCAATAGCGGAAATTTCCTTGCCCTTCTTCTCGTCCAGGGCCTTGGCGGCAATGATGGCCAGCTCTTTCGGTGTCATAGACATTCCTCTCTTTCTTGAAAATATGTGAATGGTATTCTTACACAACGGGGTCCGGCCCAATGAGGGCGAAGCCCGGGTCCGCTACCGGAGGCTGGGGGTCTGCCGGGACCTCCGGCGCGGGGGCGGGCTCCTGGGGGGCCGGGGGCGTATTGTCGTCCGGCGTGGCGGGGGTGTCGGGGGAAGCCGGGGGCATCGTGGCGCCGGTATCCGGCGGGCTGATAGGCGTCGTTCCCCCGGGCTGGGTGGACCCATTGGAATTCGTAGTTCCGCCTCCGTTTTCATTGGAGCCGATCGCCGTATCCGGCGGTCCGATAACCAGGGGCTCCCCGGTCTCCGGGTCAATGGGAACGATGGGTTCGCCGGTCTCCGGGTCCACGGTGATGGACAGGCCCGTCTCCGGGTCGATGGGATAGCCGTTTTCGTCCACGGTGGGCTCCTCTTCCTCCGGCTCGTCCTTGGGGGGCGGGAGAGCCGCTTTTTTGTCCTCCACATAGCCGGTGGAGGAGCTGACGGAGCCGTCGGCATTGACGGACATAATGTCCAGGTCCGACAGGGTGAACACCTCGGTGAAGGGGCTAAGCTCGTTGTTCACCAGAGCCAGCAGCTCCTTGGCGTTGGGCACCACATAGGACTGCATATTCCCCACGCTCCGGCTGTAGGCGTACTTGGCGCTGTTTGGCATGGTGACAAAGTTCACATCCTCCGTTTTCAAGCCCCCCATCACCGCCTGCTGCCCAAACCAGAGGATGTTCTGGAAGCTCATATCCGTTTCCACGTTCTTGTTGAACGCCTCAATGAGGGGACCTACCTTGGTCATATTCTTGGGCCGCAGAAGCTGGTCCACCATGGCCTTCAAAAACGCCTGCTGGGTCTTGATGCGGCCCAGGTCGCCGTCTGGGTAGCCGCGCGTAATGCCGTTTTTCCGGTTGTCATGGCGGTAGCGGAGGACCTGCATAGCGTCGTCCCCGCTGAGAAGGCGGTAGCCCGCCGTCTGATGAATATGGAGGTCCTGATAGGGGTCGTCGTAGTTCATGTCCTGGGGCACGTCGAAGTACACACCGCCGATGGCGTCTACAATCTCCCCCACGGCGTCCCATTCCACCACCACCTGGAAGTCCGGCTCGAAGCCCACCAGCTGGGAAATCTCCTTGTAAAGGTGCTGGATGCCCCGTTCGCCGCCGCCATAGTAATTATAGACGGAGTTGATCCGTTTGATGTCCCAGGGGACGTTCACCATGGTATCCCGGGGGATGGACATGACGGTGGCCTTTTGATTGGTTACGTCGTAACTGGCCAGCAGCATGGTGTCCGTGTTTCCGCCGCCGCCGGTGTCCCGGCCCAAAATCAGAACGGTCCAGTAGTCCGCGCTTTTCCGTTCTCCGTCGCCGCCCCGGGGGCGGAGACCGTCGCCGTAGTCAATGGGCTCCGGCCCGTCGGGCTTGCCGTCTCCGTCCTTGTCCACGGTATTTTGAGGGTCGTTCCGGGCAGGCAGCTCCGGCCGGACGAAGAGGCTCCGCAGAGCCAACGTCACCGCCAAAGCGATGGCCAGCACCACAACCACCACAAGCAAAATAATCTGCTGGCGGGTCAGCTTCCCCTTCCGGGGGGGCTTGGAGCCCTGACCGCCTGCCAGACGCTTTCCAACGTTGCTCATATCTTTATCTCTGTCCTTTCAGCGCATCCCTGGCTTCCAGGGTCTTGGGGTGAATGGGCGCGTTTCGGGCCTCCATCTCCCCGATGGTCATTTCCAGTCCCAGCAGTAGCCCAGCATCCAGGTCCTCATAGCAGGTCCGCCGCAGCGCCTCCAAGCCGGGGAAATCCCGGGTAGGCTCGATGTAGTCCGCCAGATACAGGACCTTTTCCAGCAGCGTCATGTCCCCCCGCCCGGTGGTGTGCCAGCGGATGGCGTTGGTAATCTCCTCATCTGTGCCAAAGACCGCCTCTGCGATGCCCGCGCCGGTCTTGGCGTGGAGGAGCTTGATTTCCCGCCGCTCCATCTCGTCCAGGGGAACGTGGAACCGCTCCGCCAGGGCCAGCTGCTCCGGGAGGCTCAGCTTCTTCGTGCAGTCGTGAAGCAGAGCGGCCCGCCGGGCCTTCTCCGCGTCCGCCCCCCAGCGCTCCGCCAGGCGGACGGCCTCCTGCTCGGTGCCCAGCACATGGGGAATCCGCCGGTGGTTCAAACAGCTCAACGCCACGGGCCGGAGCTGCTCCAGAGACAGATTTTTCAAGTCCGCCGCTGTGCCGTAGAGCTTTTCCCGGAGAATATAGCCATACACCGCCGGGGCCAGGAGCCCTCCGCCCTCTCCCCGTGCCAGCCGCTCCCGCAGCTCCGTGGAGGATACGTCCACCACGCCTGGAATACTGAGGGTGAAAACCCGGGCCTGCGGAAATCTTTGGCAGAGGAAGTCCCGCTGAACGGAAAACAGCTCCTCCGTGTCCGCCTCCGTCCGCCCAAAGGCCGCCACCCCCGCCAGGGAGAGGATGCGCTCCGGCTCGTGCCAGGTGTGAAGGGTAAGGAACATATCCGCCCCCATCAGCAGCCACAGCTCGTCCTCCGGGTATTTCTCCTTCAAGCAGGCCAAGGTGTCGGCGGTGTAGCTGTTTCCCCCCCGCCGGAGCTCCAGGTCCAAAACCTCCGCCTTGTCCCCCAGGCCGGTCTGCTCCATGGCCAGGCGAGTCATTTCCAGCCGCTGCTCCGGCGCAGGGCTTTCGGAGGGCAGGGCCTTGTGGGGCGGGTGTCCTGTGGGAATCACCAAGAGTTTATCCAGCTTCAAAAGTCCGAATACCGCCCGGGCCGCGGTAATATGTCCCAGATGCGGCGGGTTGAAGGCCCCGCCGTATACGCCGATCTTCAAAATGGAAGCCCCCTTGCAGACAGGATTAAAGTTTCTTCTTCCGCTCTTTTACCAGTTGAATCCGCTTCTCCTTCGGCTTGGAGTGGGTCTCCCGGTATAGAACGAACTTGGTGCCGATAACCTGGACCACCTCGCTGCGGGTGGCCTTCGCCAGCTCCTCCGCCGCCGTGCGGGCGTCATAGTCTAGATTGTTCTCCAGCACCCGGCCCTTGATGAGCTCCCGGGCCTCTAAGGCGTCGTCAGCCTGTTTGATGAGGTTTTCTCCGATTCCCTCCTTGCCAATCTGGAGGATGGTATCAATGCCGTTGGCCAGGCCCCGCAATTGGGCCCGCTGTTTGCTTGTTAAGTCCAACGCTCAATCTCCTTTCGCATGTCCGATTAAGGCCAGAAGAAGCCCGCCAGCGCCGCAGCCAATGGCTACGACATTGTTCAAGGAAAACGCGATGCCCAGCAGGCTCAACGCGCTCCCTAAAAGCAGGGTCTTACGCCCTTCATGTCCGCGTCTCTTTACTTATTTATTCAAGTAGGCTTTCAGCTTCTCCGCAAAGGCCGCCAGGGCCTTTCCCCGGTGGGAAATTTTGCTCTTCTCCTCCGGGCCGATTTGTCCAAAGGTCTTGCCCTTCTCGGGAATCAGGAACACCGGGTCATAGCCAAAGCCGCCCTCCCCCAAGGGGGCGAAGGCGATGGCCCCGTCACAGCGGCCCTCCGCCTCCAGCGTATCCCCATTGGGGAAGGCACAGGCCACGGCGCAGGTAAAGTGGGCCGCCCGAGTGGTCTGGCCCCGGAGATTCTGGAGCAGCAGACGCCGCCGCCCCGCGTCGTCCAAGCCCTCCCCGCCGTAGCGGGCGGAGTAGACCCCGGGGCCGCCGTTCAAAGCGTCCACGCATAGTCCGGAATCATCGGCGATGGCAGGCAGTCCCGCCGCGGCGCAGATGGCCCGGGCCTTTAACATCGCATTTTCGGCAAAGGTGGTCCCGGTCTCCTCCACGTCCACCTCCACCCCGGCCTCGGCAGGGCTGACAACCTCCACGCCTAAGCCGGACAAAATCGCCTTCATCTCCGCCAGCTTTCCCGGGTTGTGGGTCGCCAGCACAAATTTCTCCGCCATCAGAATTTCCCTCCCAGGGCTTCTTTCTGGACCGCCAGCAGCTCCTTGCAGCCCTTGGCGCACAGGCGCACCAGCTCCTGCTGTTCCGCGGGGCTGAAGGCCCGGCCCTCGCCGGTGCCCTGAATCTCAATGAGCTCTCCCAACTCGTTCATCACGCAGTTCAAGTCCACCTGGGCCCGGCTGTCCTCGCTGTAGCGGAGGTCCAGCAGGGGCGTGTCGTCCACAATCCCGGCGGATACGCCGGTGACGTAGTGCCGGATGGGGCTGGCGCCCAGATCGCCGTTTTCCACCAGCCTCCGGCAAGCCAGCGCCAGGGCCACAAAGCCCCCGGTAACGGAGGCGGTCCGGGTCCCGCCGTCTCCCTGGAGCACGTCGCAGTCGATGGTAATGGTCCGCTCCCCCAGCTTTCTCATATCCACGGCGGAGCGGAGAGACCGGCCCACCAGACGCTGAATCTCGGCGCTCCGGGGGGACAATTTCAGCTTGGCAACATCCCGGCGGCTCCGCTCCCGATTGGCCCGGGGTAGCATGGAGTACTCGGCGGTAATCCAGCCCTCTCCATAGGGGACGTGGGGCGGCGTTTTCTCCTCCACGCTGGCGCAGCAGAGGACCATGGTGTCCCCGCACTGAATCAGGCAGCTGCCCTCGGCGAATTTGACAAAATCCGTGGTGATTTTCACAGACCGCAGCTCGTTGAACATCCGGTCGTCTTCTCTGGTCAAATCAATTCCTCCTCCAATTATATACCCCTCCAGGGGTTCAGGGGGCATGCCCCTGGTTTCTCCGCACAAGCGGAGAAATCAATTTAAATCATTCTCCTGGCGACACGCGCGTCAGGAAAATACCCCGGCCCGTGCGCCTTGGGCACACACCAATGACGCAGCGCCTCTGGCAATGGGGTGGTCGAAAGGGGAGTCCGCTCCCCTCCCAGGTCAAATAATGGCTTCCGCATATTCCTCCGAGTCGAAGGGCCGGAGATCGTCAATGCCCTCGCCCACTCCGGCGAACTTCACAGGCACGCCCAACTCCTTCGCGATCGCCACGGCGATGCCGCCCTTGGCGGTGCCGTCCAGCTTGGTGAGGATGATGCCCGTCAGCCCCGCCGCCTCTTTGAAGGTCTTGGCCTGGACCAAGCCGTTCTGGCCCGTGGTGGCGTCCAGCACCAGCAGGGTCTCCCGGGCCGCGCCGGGACATTCCCGGTCGATGATCTTGGAGAGCTTGGCAAGCTCCGCCATGAGATTGGCCTTATTGTGGAGCCGTCCCGCCGTGTCGCAGAGCACCACGTCCACCCCCCGGGCCTTGGCGGCCTGAAGGGCGTCGAAGAGCACCGCGCCGGGGTCCGCTCCCTCGTGCTGGCGGATCAGGTCCGCCTTGGCCCGCTCCGACCAGATTTCCAGCTGGTCGGCGGCGGCGGCCCGGAAGGTATCCGCCGCGCAGAGAAGGCACTTCTTCCCACCGTAGCGCAGGAGGTTCGCCATCTTGCCGATGGAGGTGGTTTTCCCTACGCCGTTGACCCCGATGAAGAGAAAGACGCAGGGGGAGGTGGAGACATTCACCTCCGTGGTGCCCACGTTCAGTGCCTCCACGATGATTTCCCGCAGGGCGGCGCGGACCTCCTCCTGGCTCACGAGTTTTTCCTTGCGGACCTTCTCCCGGAGCTTCTCCACGGTCTCTATGGCGATTTCCATGCCGAAGTCGGAGAGGATGAGGGTCTCCTCCAGCTCCTCGAAGAAGGCCTCGTCGGCCTCGGTATAGGTGGTGAACAGGTTGGTGGTAATCTTTTTTAGTTTGTCAAAAAAACCCATGGGTCCTCCTTATGGATTCAGCCATGAAGATGGCTGGTTCTTTGCACCCCCGTTTTCTCTTTTCCTTTCAGAAGGAAAAGAGAAAACGGGCCGTGCACGGTCCAAAAGAGAAAAGGAAGTACGGTCCCTGGGGGAGTATCGAATGGACTTCCTCCTCTTTCCGCTGCCGCTCACTTGGCGGTGGGGGTATGCGTTTGCCTTTTTCCAAAACCGCCCTTCTCTCGGCAGAACACCCTTCTCAAGCCGCTGGAATCAAAACTTCCTCCGGGCCTCGTAGTCGATCTCCCGCCCGCAGCGGGCGCATTTCTTTTTCTTGAAGGGCGGATTAAACCCCTTGCCGCAGTAAGGACAGCGCCAGCAAAACAGGGCTGCCAGAATCGCCGCGAGGAACAAAAGCAAGCCGCTGGCGGTCACGCCCGGATTCCCCAGGCACTCGCCAAGGACTACAATCACCGCGGACGCCGCGAACACCGCCAGGGTAACCCATATCTTCTGCCGTAAAGTCATTGTGTTGTTACCCTTTCTACTGAATGTCCAACTCTTTTGCCATGTCGTTCAAATTGATGGTAAGCATCTTGGATACGCCCTTTTCCTGCATGGTAACGCCGTACAGCACGTCGGCCTCCTCCATGGTGCCCCGGCGGTGGGTGATGACGATGAACTGCGTTCTCCCCGCCAGCTGGCGCATGTACCGGGCGTAGCGGGTGACGTTCACGTCGTCCAGGGCCGCCTCGATCTCGTCCATGACGCAGAAAGGCGTGGGGTGGACCTTTAAAATGGAGAAGTACAAGGCAATGGCTACGAAGGCTTTCTCACCGCCGGACAGCAGGGAGATGGTTTTCAGCGTCTTTCCCGGCGGCTGGGCCTTGATCTCAATGCCGCAGTTCAGGATGTCCGTCTCGTCCTCCAGCTCCAGCTGGGCCTGTCCGCCGCCGAACATCTCTAGGAACGTAGTCTGGAAGCTCTCGTTTAAAAGCTGGAACTGCTCCGCGAAAATCCGGGTCATCTCTCCGGTGATGCCGCCGATGATGGTTTCCAGCTCCCCCTTGGCCTTCTCCACATCGTCCCGCTGGTCCGTCAAATACGTATACCGGGTGTTCACCCGCTCGTACTCCTCAATGGCGCCGATGTTGGGCGTGCCCAGGGCGGCGATGCCTTTTTTCAATTCTCCAATCCGCCGTGTAGCCTTGGGGACGCTCTCCAGCTCGATGCGCTGGGCCTGGGCGTCGGAGTGGCTGAGCTCGTAGTGCTCCCAGAGGCGGTCGATAATCTGCTTTTCCTCCATGCCGGAGGTGGCCAGCTTCTGCTCCAGCCGGGAGGCGGAGCGTTCCAGGTTCAAGAGATTTTCGTTCATCTCCTGGCTGGCTTTGTTCTGGGCGGTGCGCCGGGCCTCCAGGGCCATTTTTTCCTCGTTCAGGGCGCTCAGCCGCTCCTGGCAGCTCTGACGCCGCTGGTTCAGGGCGCTTATACCCTCCCGTCGGCGGGTGATCTCCGCCTGGGCCTTTTCGATGGCCTCTTGGTAATTCCCAAGCGTTTCCTCCTTCTGCCGCCGGTCTCCCGTCAGCTCCGCCGCCAGACGGCGCAGGTCGGCGGAGCGCTGAAGGGCGGCGTCCCGCTCGGCGGCGAGGGTGGCCAGCTCCTCCTTCCGGGCGGCGACCTCCTCGGTGAGGGCGCTGGACTGGGCCAGAAGCTCGGACTGGCCGGAGAGGGCCTGGTTGGCCTGTTCCCGGTACTTTGCGGCCTCAGCCTCCTGCCGGGCAATGGCTTGCTCCGCCCGTTCCTTTCGCTGCCGGTTCTCCTCCAAATGCCCGGTGAGGCTCTCCAGCTCTCCCGTCAGGTTCTCCAAATTTTCGCCCAGGGATCTAAGCAGGATGTCAAAGTGGTTCTTTGCGCCCTCCAGCCGCAAAACCTCGTCCTCCGCTTGGCGGCGCTGGCCCTCGGCGGTCTCCAGGTCGTACCGGGCGGCAGCCAGCTCCCGCTGGACGGCCTCCTCCTCCCGGCGGGCCTCTTCCAGGCGCTCCCGCATCCCTTCGGAGCGGCCGTGAAGCTTTTCCAGCTCCGCCGCCCGGCTCAGCACACCGGAGTTCCGGGACGCAGAGCCGCCGGTCATGGAGCCACCCCGGTTGATGACCTGGCCGTCCAGGGTGACGATGCGGAAGGCGTTGTGGTATTTCCGGGCCAGGGTAATGCCACAGTCCAGGTCCTCCACGATGACCGTCCGGCCCAGGAGGTTCTGGAAAATATTTCGATACTTCGGGTCAAAGCTCACCAGCCGGGAGGCAATGCCCACAAAACCGAATTCCTGTTCCACGCCGTTTGGCCGCAGCTCCTCCCCCCGGATGGCGGTGAGGGGCAGAAAGGTGGCCCGTCCCCCGTCCCGCTGCTTCAAGTAGCCGATGGCGGCCTTCGCGTCCTCCTCCCGGTCCACGACGATGTTCTGGAGCCCCGCTCCCAAAGCGATTTCGATGGCGACAGTGTACTGCTGTTCTGTCCTCATCAGCCCCGCCACAGGGCCGTGGACTCCCCGCAGGTTGTTCTGGCACACCAGCTTGACGGCCCTGGAAAAGCCCTCGTAGTCCTTCTCCATCTCCGTCAGCAGCCGGATGCGGTTCTCCAGTGCCCCGGCGTCCATGGTCAGTTTCATCCGCCTGTCCGAGGCGGCGGCGGCTTTTTTCTCCCGCTCCTCCATCCGCAGACTGTGGCCCGCGATGATGTTGGCGGCGGCCCGCACGTCGTCCCGGGCGTCCTCCAGCGCGCGGCGGTTGGCCTTGGCTTCGGCCTGTTCCAGCTGCTCCTCCGCGGCGGCCTTTTCCGTCTCCACGGTGCTCCGCCGCTCCTCCAGCTGCCCATTCTCGGCGGTAATGGCGGCAGCCTCCGCCCGCGCGTCGGCGGCGGCGGCCACGGCCACGGCCTCCCGGCCCCGAAGGGCCTCCGCCTCGGACTGCCGGCCCCCTGCCTGGGCGGCGGAGGCCCGGGCCTTTTCCAAAAGGGTCTCCAGTCCCGCGTTCAGCTCATCCAGCCGCCGGGACAAACCCTCTGCCCGGTCCTTCTCCTGGGCGGACTGGGCCGCCAGGCCCCCCGCCCGGCTGTCGGACTCCACCAGCTCCGTCCGGGCCCGGTCGATGTTCTCCTGGTTGTGGGCGATGCCGGTTTCCAACACCGCGATGGCGGCGGATTGGTCTTTCATCTGGGCGTCCAGCTCCCCAGCCTCTCCCCGGGCCCGCTCGGCTTCCATGTCCTTCTGGCGCATTTCCTCGCCGAAGCGCTCCCCCTCGGCATAGAGGGCATCCAGGGCTGCCCGGGCCTCGTCCCGCTCCTTCTCGGCGGCGTGGAAGTCCATTTCCAGCTTCCGGGCGCTGATTTTTAGGGCGTCCAGATTCTCTAGCCACACGGAGATTTCCAATACCCGCAGCTCGTCCCGGAGGATGAGGTACTGCTTCGCCTTCTCCGCCTGGTCCCGCAGGGGTTCTACCTGGAGCTCCAGCTCGGAAATCTTGTCGTTGATGCGGACCAGGTTTTCCTCCGTCCGCTCCAGCTTCCGCTCCGCCTCCTCCTTCCGGTGTCGGAAGCGGGAGATGCCGGCGGCCTCCTCGAAGATCTCCCGGCGCTCGCTGCTCCGGGTGGAGAGGATTTCGTCGATTTTGCCCTGGCCGATGATGGAATAGCCCTCCCGGCCCAAGCCGGTGTCCAGAAACAACTCCGTCACATCCTTGAGCCGGACGGACTGGCGGTTAATATAGTATTCGCTTTCCCCGCTGCGGTAATACCGGCGGGTGACGGCCACTTCCGCCTCCTCCATAGAGGGGAAGATGCGCTCCGTGTTGTCCAGCACCAGGGTCACCTGGGCAAAGCCCACCTGCTTTCGCTGTTCCGTGCCGCCGAAGATCACGTCCTCCATCTTCGCGCCCCGGAGACCCTTGGCGCTCTGCTCGCCCATGACCCAGCGGATGGCGTCGGAGATATTGGATTTTCCCGAGCCGTTGGGGCCCACGATGGCGGTAATATCCTCCCCGAAGTTCAGCACGGTTTTATCCGGGAAGGACTTGAAGCCTTGAATTTCCAGCGCTTTTAGGTACATACTCTCACCTGACTTATATGTCATTGTCTTAATAAATGCTTATAATGCCGCTGCCGAAGTCAATCTCGTTCCATGCAAGCGCGAAAGCCCTTCCGATTCTAAGGCCAGTCCCCAAAAGCACAAAACAGATTTCCTCATCTGTGGTGGAGCAGCCGCGCAAACGCAGCAAATCATTCGTTCGGTTCGATCGCGCGCGCCTTTCTCAGTTTCGATACCGTATCGTTTGTGAAATACTGAGCTCCAATTCGATTTCGTGTTCCCAAAGTCCCCAGGCTAAAAACAAATGAATATTTATAAATTACCCTCAACTATAATAACAGATGTATGCTTAAGCGCCTTTTTTACCCATGCGAGGAAACCCGTAAGCAGTCCTTCTTTCCCGTTACTAACGCGGCTCAAATCCCGCTCTATCTCATCAATAATCCTGTGCCAATCACTTTTTCCAATCCAATTGCAAAAGCACACGTTAAAAGCCGGTTCTAATGTTCCATCGAAAGCATCTTTGGTAGGATATATTTTGTTGAAGTAGTCAAGCAAAAGCTCATAATCCTGTTTATATATTCTTAATGGAGAAATATAGCAGTGCCACTCCTCCCACATTGGATTCCAGTCAGGCTCACAAGAAATTTTTAGAGGATTAAATTCCAGACATATTTTTTCGCTTTTTGGCGCGTTCAGTCTTAATTCCACATATTCTTGACTTTTGTAATCATCTGGATTCAGCCATACCATATTTCTGAGATTTACCTCCACCATACTAAGCAGGAATTTGCGTAATCTAACAGTACTATTTATTCATTAGATTCATCCGGGAACACGAATCCGCATTGGGAGAATAGGGAAAAACATTCGAGGCAGGCTTGTTTAAACCAGATCATCAATAGCGGCGTTTTCTAAAGACTTGATACATAAAAGAGCGGATTCTCTATGAAGGTGAGGTGTGATTTCTTTCTCGACGGCCTCCGCTCCAGTCTGTATACCGAATGTTACCGTTTCCATCTGATGGTTGAGTCTCGCCGCTTCCGCGCGTTTTGTCTTTCTTGTCCTTTTAGTTTCGTTGGCAGAGACACTCTTTTTGTTATGGCCGGAGCACGATATAGCAAATTATTATAGCATAAAAAAGCATGAATTTCAACATAATGCCAGGGATTATTTCCAGGTTTATTTCCGGGTATTTCTGTGTTTATTTTGGCCTTTGCTTTGGACACAGACAAAGGGCCGGGGTTGCTCCCCGGCCCGCTCTGTCATCCGTCGGACTACTTCTTTGATAATCTCCACTATCAGCTGCCATCCATAATTTTCACAAATATAGGCGCTAAACTATAGACCGCAAAAAGCCAGTTTTCCGCATTTTGACAAAGAATGCATTCTTCATGGTGACAATCCAGAATTGTCATGCTTCTTCCATTACCGGCCGCTTGTAATAAAGCCGCTGGTCCCGATTCGCAGTTTTCCCGCCGCCAGGACAGCACCCGTCAGGGCAAATGCCAGCGTCAAGGCCATCGTACCGGAGAAAAAGAATTTCAGGCGCCGCATCAAGAACCTTCTTTTTTATCCCTGGGCAGTCCGCCCCGCCTCAGACATCTGCTCGGCAAGCTCCACCCGGGTCCCTCCGATGTCCACCGCCGTCACCGCGGCGGGATCGATGGGGTAGGGGAAGTGCCGACTCCAATTGACAGAAAGGTTCTTATTATCCGCCGGGGTCAGTACGCCTGTCGCGCCCTGGCTTGCCGTGCAGTCCACGTATTTTCCATCCTTGGTCCAAAGGCCGTTCAGCGCCAGTTTCAGGTCCTTGTCCAGGTCGACATTCGTCCCGCCCGAAACGGGTTTGGTTCTTTGGCCCACCAGGTTCACAGGGCCCTGGATGTCGATGGCGCCGCTGGTACTCATGCCGGTGGGGGAAATAGAAACCTTTGTAATCCGCAGAGGAACCTTTCCGTAGGTAACGGGCATACCTCCCGTATAGCCCATGGCCGAAAGCCTCTGATCCAGGGTAAAGGTGAAGTCAAACGGTCCCTTCAGCAGGTAATCGCCCGCCCTGGTGCCGGGCTGTTCCATGCCTTGGCCCGTAATTTCCACATTTCCAATGTGCAGCGTGATCTCAGGCTTTTCCAGATAGGCGTCCAGGATCATCGACGCCGACAGCTGGACGGCGTCTCCCTCCCGGCTGACAACACCGAGACCCGGGTTCAGCTCCATTTGTCCCTGCCCCTGCTCCATCAGGTATTGGAACCACTCGTCCCGCTTTTCCTTGGAGAGGTCGCCGGACTCGCGCTCGACCTTGTTTTCCACATACGCCTTCCACTGTGCCTCCGGCATCCGGGCGGTGCATCCGTCGGAGTTGAGCCAGGTATACTGATCCACTACCTTCGGGAGGTTCGGACTCTTGGCGGTAAGGGACAGCCGCACAGAACCCCCGTCCCACACGGCGCCGTTGAGGGTCAGCGTCTCGCCGCCCACGGTTTTGGTCTGGTTAATGACCGTGCCCATTTGGGCCAGGACGGCCTCGGAGGCCTCCGGCGCGTCGGGGTCCGCCCCCATCCAGGGAAACCACTGTGTGAACTGCCCGGTGGGCTTCGGGACCTCCTTCTTCGCGGCCTCCGCCGCCAGGGCGGAGCCCGCCAGGGACGCCAGCAGGACCAGGGCGAACAGCCCCGAAATCAAACGCTTCCAAGTTTTCATAGTGATACCTTCCTTTCTTTTCCGGCGGGAAGGGAAAACCCCTCCCCGTTCCGTTCTGCTCAGTAAACGGAGGGGAAGGGGGCTGTATCCCAGGATTTTTAAAAATTCGGAAAAATATTTTTACTCGTCCAGGCGCGTCAGCTCACTCAGCTCTACCCGCTTCCCGCCGATGCACACCGCTGTCACCTGAGCGGGGTCTATCACGTGGACCGGATTGCCGCGCATCTCCCCGTCGGTCTTTCCGTCCTGCTCGACAGAGAACGCCGTCCCGCCAATACATTCCACATATTCGCCGTCCTCCGTCCAGATTCCGTTCAAGCTCATGGCGAGGTTCTGCTCCAGGCTGATACGCAGCTTATCCGGGTCCTCCCCCGTGGGGTCCAGCAGGGCCAGGAGGTCCACGTTGGCACAGACCTGAAAGGCCATGACGGTGATCTTCGAGACCCGCAGGGGGATGTTCTCATAGGTCGCGTCGATGTCCCCCGCGTAGCTGATGGGCGAGAGCTTTTTGTCCAGGGTGAAGGTGAAGTCGAAGGGGCCTTTTAGGAAGGGGTCGTTTATCTCGTGGTCGGTGGTCACCGTCCCGTCGGGGGCCCGCGATGACGTAAAGATTCCGTCGTCCCCCTCCTCCACCTTGTAGGTGGCGAGGTTTTCAATGTGCAGCGTCAGCTCCGGATCCTCCACGTAGTCGAATAGGGCCGCCATCACTTGAAGGATGAGCGTTCCGTCCTCCTGGCGGGCCGCCCGGACAACCGAATGGAAGTCAGGATCATCGGGGTACTCCAGGTGAGACTGGACCAGCTCCTCCAGCTCCTCTTCGGTGAGGTCTATGTGGCTGTCGGCGTGACTCCGGGCGATTTCCTTCCGCAGATACGCCTCCCGCTGGCGCTCCGCCATGATAAGGCGGCACTCCAGGTCGTAGAACGGGGCTTCGGAGCTGAAGTCCTCCGGCAGGTCTGGGACCTCCGCCGTCAGGGACAGCCGCAGCTCCTGCCCGTCCCACACGGCGGCGTTCAAGGTCACCGACGCGCCGTCCATGGTCTGGGGCTCCCCGATGACGGTGCCCATGCGGCTCACGATTTCCTCCGAGACCTCCGGGGCCTTGGGGTCCATCCAGATTGTGGGAAACCACTGGGAGAACTGCCCGGTCACCACGGCTACGGCGCAGGCGGAGAGGAGCAGCAGCGCCGCCGCGATGGCGATTACCCGCCAGTCCAGCCGCCGCCTCCGGCGGGGTCCGGCGGCCTCCCGCCGCCGCATCCAGCCCCAGGGGTCCGCCAGCAGCCGCATCCGCTCCCGAAGATAGGCGGGGGAAAAGTCCGGCCGGCCAGCGTCCGCGTCTTGAAGGACCCGTTCATACTGGGCCAGATTGGCGTCCATCAAACCCTGTCGCAAAAGCTGATCAAACCGCGTCATAGCAATATCCCTCCTTCTCCAGCCGCCTGCGTAGCATCGTCCGTCCCCGCATCACCCGACTTGCCACCGTGGACTCGTTAATATTCAGCCGCTGGGCAATTTCCCGGTTGCTCTGCTCCTCCACGCATTTCAGCTCCAGAATCCGCCGGTAGTTCTCCGGCAGGGCCCGAATCAGGGAAACCAGGTAGTCGTACTCCTCCTGGCGGTCCTCCGGGGCCGGAGGGTCCCAGTTCTCCGGGAAGGCCGCGGTCCGCCGCTCCAGACGGAGGATGTCCAGGGCGCAGTTTTTGGCGACGGTGACAGAGTAGCCCTCCGTCTCGGCCCAGGGCAGGGCGGAGACCCGCCCCCAGTTTTTCAGGAGCTGGAACCAGGTCTGCTGGGCGGCGTCCTCCGCCCGAGCGGGGTCCCCCAGAATTCGCAGGGCCACGGCGTAGACCTTCTTCTCGTAGGCCTCATAAAGCTTGGTGAACCTCCGTTGATCCTCCTCGGTCTCCAGCATGGCAAGGTATATCGCGAGCATGAGCGGTCACTTCCTTTGTCTTTGGTTTGACGGGGTTTGGAAAGTAAACGGCGGGGGAAGGAAAAGTATCCCACATCGGGAAAATTTTTTGTTTCCTGTACGGCATATTTTAGAGAGCCACTGATTCAAGCACTTCTCAAACACGCCCGCAATCGAAATAGACGCCAAAAAACTTGGTTAACCTCTTTGAAAACAATCCCGCAAAGACTGAGTCCTTTCCCTCCTAACGCCCCTTGCATATAAAAACCTCCGATTCAGGGAAAGCTGAATCCGAGGTGAGGAACATGACGCGCTTTTTCCGCGGCACAAGTAGGACAGGGCCCTATTTTGAAGGGTGGTATTTTAAGCACCAGACTCCGCGGGCACAGACGCTCGCGCTGATTCCCGCATTCCATATCGACAAAAAGGGGCACCGCGCCGCGTCTGTCCAGGTCATCGCAAGCAACAAGTCGTGGTGGCTGGAATACCCGGAGGCACAGCTACAGGTCTCCCGGCAGCCGCTACAGATTCAACTTGGGCAGTCCCGCTTCGGCAGTCAGGGAATCGACCTCCACATCCAGCAAGACGGCCTTTCCCTCCGCGGCGCCCTGCGCTATGGCCCATTTACGCCCCCGAGCTCTGACATCATGGGACCGTTTCGGTTCTTCGCGGGAATGCAGTGCTCCCACGGTGTCATCAGCATGGGACATTCTCTGAGGGGAACGCTGGAGCTGAACGGCGAGCGCCTGGATTTCTCCAACGGAATCGGATATATCGAGACCGACCGGGGCCGCTCCTTTCCCAGCGCCTACCTCTGGACGCAATGCGTCTGGGGAGGTGCGGAGCGCGGCAGCTTGATGCTTGCGGTGGCGACGGTCCCCCTGCCTGTGGCGGGCTTTACCGGCTGCATCGGTTCCATTCTTTACGGCGGCCAGGAATACCGTCTGGCCACCTACCGGGGCGCCAGGATTGAGGCGTGGTCCTCCTCCGGCGCGGTGATCCGCCAGGGGAAGTACCGTCTGGATGTGCGGCTGCTGAACGAGCGGAGGCAGGCTCTCCGCGCCCCGGTGGAGGGCCGCATGGAGCGCGCCATCCACGAGAGCCTCCGTGCGGAGGTGCGCTACCGCTTCTGGCACGGGAAAGACCTCCTGTTTCAGCACACCGACGTAAATGCCAGCTTTGAGCACTCCCCGGCAGACTGACAGCACCGCAAAAGCCAGAACAATAACCCCCACCGGCGGATTACAAAGCCGCCATTGTTCGGCTCTCAGTCCACAGAGGCAGACGGGGCGCGCAAAGAACCCGCCAGATATTTTTTTAGCTTGTAGACAACGGCTTGAACATCAATCGGTTTTGCCAAATGGTCATTCATGCCGCACTTTAAACACCTTTGAATGTCCTCTGAAAACGCGTCGGCGGTCATTGCGATAATGGGGAGATCCGCGTCCGCGCGTTTCAGCCCCCGAATGGCCGCAGTCGCCTCGTAGCCATCCATAATCGGCATCCGCACATCCATCAAAATCGCGTCATAATGCCCAACCGGGGATTTCTCAAATTTCTCGACACAGGTCTGTCCGTTCTCAACCCAATCCAATTCCAGCTCAAGAACGGAGAGCATTTCCCTTGCCACTTCCCAGTTAAGCTCATTATCCTCCGCCAATAAAATATGTTTCCCCCGAAGCGTCAAATCCGCCGCTTCTTCGGCGCCAGCAGCTTCTTCAACGCCAGTACCGGCAAATGCGCTCAGCGCGTCGAGCAGGGTGGACTTAAACAGCGGTTTGGAAAGGAAGCCGGAAATCCCCGCTTCTCTGGCCTCTTCTGCCACGCCGATCCAATCGCAGGCCATGAGCAGCGCCGCCGGACGGTCCTCTCCGCAGTTCAACCGCATTGCCCGGGCAGCCTCAATTCCATTCATGTCCGGCAGGTCCCATCCCAAGAGGATCAGCTGACAGGGCTCACTCGAAATCCGCTCCAACGCCTGCCCGGCGCTCAAACACCATTCGGCGTGGATCCCAAGGGATTCTAATACATGAACCGTATGGACGCACAACCGCTCATCACCGTCAACCACCAGTACCTTCCAGTCGGGAAGCGCCGCATGCGTCTCCCGCTCCGCCGCCTTTTCCAGGTCAAGCACAACGTGAAATTCGCTGCCCCTGCCCTGTTCGCTGCGGACGGAAATGGCGCCGCCCATCGCATCCACAATGTACTTGGTAATGGTCATCCCAAGCCCGGAGCCCTCTGTTTTCCGTACCCGGGTGTTGTCCTCTCTGCTGAACGATTCAAATATTACCTTTTGGTACTCCTTTGACATGCCGATTCCCGTATCGCTCACCAGGAAATGGGTGCGCACACGGGACGGCGTGTCCGGAAGCGCCTCCTGGTACACCGTCACTTGAACGGAGCCGTTTTCCGGAGTGAATTTGACGGCGTTTCCCAGCAGGTTGATCAAAACCTGATTCAGCCGCACACTGTCGCAGAACACATCTTCCGAAAGGATTTCGTAGGCGGCCGCGTTGAACTGTTGATTTTTTGCCTTGACTTGGGGCTGCACGATGTTGACAATGCAGTCCATCGCCTCTCTCAACGACATCGGCTCAATATTCAGTGCCATCTTGCCGCTTTCGATTTTGGATATATCCAACACGTCGTTGATCAGCCCCAGCAGATGTTCACTGGACAGCGCGATTTTGCGCATATAATCCTGAACCTGCCCCGGGTTATTTGCTTTCTCCATCGCCAGGGATGTCATCCCGATGATGGCGTTCATAGGGGTTCGGATGTCGTGGCTCATGCTGGATAGGAAGTCCTGTTTGGCCGTATTGGCCTCTTCCGCCTCTTTTCGCGCCCGTTCCGCGTCCTTTCGGGCCATATCCATTTCCGTGTTCATACGCTTCAATTCAAAGACCTGTTTTCTGAACAAGCGCACGTATTGAAAGAATATGTAGAAGAGCATTGCGATGATCGCAAACGAAGCGGCATAAACAATGGTGAGCCAATGACTGCTCATCCCCGCAATCGCGGTATCCAGCTTATCAAAGGGGAGGACCGTCACCAAATACCAATCGCAGTAGGGAAGGCTGGTGCAATACAGGTGGCGTCGGGATTCGCCGCTTTTTAGAATAACGGAGTAATCTTCGTCCGCGCTCATGGCCGCCGTCAGCTGTTCAATGTAAAAAGCGGCCTCCTTGTCCTGCCCTTCAAAAATACTGGTGAGCCTGTCAAAATAATTTTTGTGGGCGTCGTCCTCGTTTCCGACAACGTAGCTGCCGTCCTTTCGTATGACAAACGAATAACTCAACGCATGGTCTGAGTCGAGGAAGAGAACCTCGCCCATATATTGGGTGGAAAGCCCCACCACCATGGCAAGGCTCCCGCTTCCGTCAGACATGGGATATTCGCAGGGAACGCCAAACAAAATTACGCCGTTTCCGCTGCCATCCACAGCGGACGCCGTTTTGCGCTCCCCGTTTTGCAGGCTCTTTAAAAACGGCTCGGGATGCTTGAGCTCCACAGGATCGCCATAAATCATCTCAATTTCGCCATCCGGCGAATACAGAGCGGCGCACAAAAAATGCCGCGCTCTCGCGCCGTATTCAATCTCTTCCCTGGAACCGTAATTGGAATTTCCGTCTCCTGCCGCAATATGGGCGATGGACTCCGCCATGGTCAGGCGGAGCTCAATGATCGTTTCAAAGTGCAAAGATACCTGTTCATTCATTCCGGCCATATAGGCGGTGCCGATATCTTCGATGGTATGTTCGCTCATATTGTGAATGGACATTCCAAGGAAGGAAAACACAAAAATCGTAAAACCAATCATTACCGCTATGCTGATTTTGAAAGCACGGGGCAAAGCCTTACTTTTCATACGTTTCCATCTCCACAATGTTCAACATTTCCGTTGTCTGGACATCCGTTGGCTCTATCAGCCTCTCAGCCGGCTCATGACCTGGAACATTTTACGGATGTCCACCGGCTTTTCCAAATGTTCGTTCATGCCTGCGTCCTTTGCCAGCGCAATATCTTCGTCAAAGGCATTGGCCGACAGCGCTATGATGGGCACGGCTTCCGCATCGCTCCGCTTCAAGCCGCGAATCACCCGCGCCGCCTCATATCCGCTCATGACCGGCATCATCAAATCCATGAGCACGCAGTCAAACGCCCCGGGTTCCGCCGCCGTGAACGCGTCCACGGCGGCTTTTCCGTTGTTGGCCGTCACGACCTCCATGCCCGCGTCTCGGAGAATGTACTCCACAATTTCACAGTTGATCTCGTTGTCCTCTACCAGGAGCACACGCATCCTGGCAATATTGTCCGGCAGCTTCCACGCCTCGTCCGCGGGCTCTCCGCTCCCCATCTCACCGACGCGGAGGGGAAGCGTGATCTGAACGACGCTCCCCTTGCCGATCCGGCTGTCTATTTCAACCGTGCCCTTCATCTGATCAACCAGTTTCTTCACGATGGACATGCCAAGCCCAACACCATTGTAGTTCGTTCTCGCCCCCTGGTGCTCCTGGGTAAACGGCTCAAAAATATGCGCCTTGAAATCCTCTCCGATACCGATTCCCGTATCTTCCACAGCAAACCGGCAGCTTGCCGTCCCGTCTTGGAAGGCGGTCTCTTCCGCCCGGACAAAGACAGCGCCATGAGGCCGGTTGTATCTGAGGGCGTTGTCAATAACATTTGTCAGAATCTGTTTCAAATACAGCGGATTTCCGATGACTTTGCTGTGCCGCAGTTCGGAGTCCTCCAGCTCCAGCCGGATTTCACGCTCCTCCGCCAAAGGGGACAGAATCGTGACGCAGTCCTCCAGCACATCGTGAAGGTCAAAGGGCTCCTCCACCGCCGCGGGCCTTCCGCTCTCCAGCTTGCTGACCTGAAGCACGTCGTTTACCAGGGACAGCAGATGCTTCGTTGACACACGGATTTTCTTCCGGCACTCCCTCTGCCGCTCCGGGTCGTCCTGGCTCTTTTCCAGAATGGCCAGCATGCCCAGGATTCCGTTGATCGGCGTGCGGAGGTCATGGGACATGTGGGAGAGAAACTCGCTTTTTGCCGAATTTGCCTTCCGCACCCGCTCCAAAAGCTCCATGATAGACTGTTCCTGCTTCTTTCTTGTCACCATGGTCTCGGTGATGTCCTGATGATATCCGTTCAGGCTGACGCCAACTTTTTTAAAGGTCTTATCCGGAACGCCGCCGCAGCGAACATAAATCTTTCCCAGCTTCGGATGCTTCCAGGGATACACCACTTCCGCGCGTCCGCCTTTCAGCATCTCCTGCACGGATTCCTCCACCATCTCCACATAATCCGGCTCAATGCCGGCAAACCAGTGCTGGTAACATGCCTCCGGTTCGATCTCATCCGGCACGCCCAGGAGAATCCGCATGGTCCGGTCCGCGTACATTCTCGGCGGGCAGCCCTCCTCCAGCTCAATGGTCCAGATTCCGGTCCGGGCTCCCTCCAGAATGTCCTCCAGGCTCTGCCTTGCCTCCAGCTTGTACTTCTCCTCCTGCTCCACCAGGGCATTGACATCCCGTTGCGCGAAAATCGCGCAGTTTTCCGCCGCGGTCTTTTCGGTGGCAGAAAAATGGAGCTCCAGGTGTTTTAGTCCAGAGGCGCTGTCTTTTACCTGGTAGCGAACCGAGAACTTCTTTTTGCTCCTGAGCCGGTCAAGCACATAGCTTTTCTCCGTCACCGCACGGAGCCGCTCCTGATCCCGGGGGAGCACATACTCGGAAATATAGCGCTCCATAGCCGTCCCATAGCCATCTTGAAAATATGCCGCCCAATCCGCTCCCAGCTGTCCGCTGCTGCGGTAAACCTCACATTCACCAGTATCGAAGTTCACCTCATAGATGCCCAAATAGTCCACGCTGAGGGCGTGGAGCACATTATAGCTCCGCTTTTGAAGCTCACGGACCAGATTGCGCCGCTTCAAGGAGGACACGATGAAGTACGCCGCGGTCTGGAGCATATTGGAAGTATATTCCAGCGATCTCACGGGGGGATTGTCCACACCGTAAAAACCGATAATCTTTTTGCCGTCATATAAGGGAACCACCACAAGGGAATGAACGCCCTGGCGCTTCAGGTTCTCGTACTGGAGCGGGTCCGTCTCCCGGATATCCTCCAGGCTTTCAATGACGATATGCTTGCCGCCGCCAAACTTCCGATACCAGCTTGCGCACACCTCCGGGGGAACGTTTTGGAGGCTCTCCTTTTCCGGCTCCACGCCGTCGGCCACCCATTCATAGGTATTGTCATCTCCGCCGGATTCGTTCTGCTCAAATATGTAGGTCCGTTCCCCGTCCAGCGCCTTTCCCAAATGCTCCAGCAGCACCTCCAGCGATTGATCCGGCGTCTCCTCCAGAAGGGCGACGCGAAGGCCCTCGTTGATGACAACCTCCAGATTCTGGACGCTTTGTATACCGCTGTGCCGCTCATGGACCTCGATGGGAGAAACGCTCTCCCCAGTCCGCTCCAAAAGTCCCCCTGAATAATCCATATCCTGTCCTCCATATTGACCAGCCTCTGGTCATTTACCACAGCGGATTCCCAAGCGCAACGGGGCTTTGGGGGAAACGCCGCTTTACCACACCGCGATTGCTCCGCTCTGTTCCCGCAGCTTCGCCGCAAAATCAGAAAAACATGTGCTATGATACCATATCCCCCACAATTATGTCAATAATATGCAGCAAAAACTATGCCCGGCAACCGGCTAAAACTGTAGAGGCCCGCGTTTCCATATCAGCCGCGCGATGACAGCTCCCACTGCGCTCCGAATAAGCTCCGCCGGAACCTAGTACCCAGCAGGCGCATAGGATGCTGCGGGCGCTTTGCCGGGAAGCCTTCCTCGTTACGGAACGGCTGCTATGACCCGGCCCGCGCCCGAGGCTTGAAAGGAGACACATTCTTATGTCTATGCCAAGTTTTCCCAACATCGACCCGCCCATCCAGCGGGAGGACGCGGTCAACCAGATTCTCTCCTCCATCGCCATGGAGGAGCTGGGTTTGAGCCACATTCTCAATGCTGAGGGCGAGAAGCTGCAATATATTCTGGGCACCCTGCCGGGCCTCAGCGGCCCGGCCGCCACGGTCAGCGACGTGCTGGCCGCCAATGAGAGCGTTCGCGGTATGCTGGAGACCGCTGCGCAAAACCAGCTCTTCCTGAAAACGAAGATGCAGGGCGCGCTGGCGGCCTCTCCTATGCAGGGCCCCACCGGGCCTACCGGGCCCACGGGACCCACCGGCCCTGCCGGCGGGCCTATCGGAGCCACCGGCGCGACGGGCGCCACCGGCGCCACAGGCGCAACGGGCGCTACGGGCGCAACCGGGCCTGCCGGTCCGGAAGGAGCCTTGGGTATTGAAGGCGCGGCGGGCGCCACAGGCCCTACCGGCCCCACCGGCCCCACTGGCGCTACAGGCGCCACCGGAGCGGCGGGCGCCACCGGCGCTGCCGGCCCCACCGGAACTACCGGAGCCACCGGCCCCGCCGTCACCGCTACCTCCGCTTTTGCCGCCAATACCATCGGCTCGCTTCTGCCGGTCGTCTTATCGGGTGTCCTGGTCCCCCTGCCCAACAGTCAGGTGCTGCCTGCGGACATCACAGTAAACGCGGCGAATACCGTATTCACCGTGAACACCGCCGGCCGCTACAGGCTGGCCTATAATCTCAACACCTCCACGGCTCTGGCCAGCGGCACCCGGCTGCTGGTCAACGGTACGCCGAATCAGGCTTCCACCGTGGCGCCTTCGCTGTCTTTGAGCCACTTCTCCAACGAGATTATCGTGGATCTGAACGCGGGAGACACTGTTTCCCTGCAAATGTTCGGCGTCATCGGCTCGGCCACGCTGCTGCCCGGCTCCGCCGGAGCGACCCTGTCCATCACCCGCCTGAGCTGAGGAGGGATGTCTCATGTCACTGCCTACGTTTCCCCAGATAGATCCCCCGCTGACCCGGGAGGGGAGCCTCAATGAGATCATCTCCTCCATCGCGGCGGAGGAGCTCAGTCTAAGCCATATTCTCAACGCCGAGGGTGAAAAGCTGCAATATGTCCTGGGCGCCCTGCCGGGCCTGGAGGAAGCCGCTGACTTGGAAGAGGTCATGCGGGTCAACCAGAGCGTGCAAGATACCCTGTCCGGTGTGATGGAGCAGCAGGCGCTGCTGGCCGCCAAGCTGGGCGCGGCCATGAAGGCCCCCGTCCTTCCCGGCCCCGCCGGTCCCGCTGGTCCTGTCGGTCCCGAAGGGCCCACCGAAGGGCCCACCGGCCCGACTGGACCCACCGGCCCCACCGGGGCGGACGGTCCCATCGGGGCGACGGGCGCCACGGGCCCTACCGGCCCTCAAGGCCCTCAAGGTTTGACGGGCGCCACAGGCAATCCCGGTGCCACGGGCGAAGCGGGTCCTGCCGGTCCCGCTGGCCCCACCGGGCCGGACGGCGCGGCCGGTCCTGCCGGCGCAGCCGGTCCTGCCGGCGCCATAGGCGCCACGGGAGCAGCGGGTCCCACCGGGCCCACTGGAGCCGTCGGTCCCGGCCTTACCGCCGCCTTTGCCGCCAATACCCAGGGCAGTACGATTTCGGTAGCGGTGGGCGGCACCCCGATTGCCCTGCCCAACGCGCAGGTGCTGCCTCCTGATATCACCGCCAATGCCGGGAATACGGTGTTTACCGTAACGCAGGCGGGCACCTATCAAATCTCTTACCATGTGAATACCACTTTGTCCTTGCTGATGGGGACCCGGCTGGTGATCAACGGCGCGAACAACACCGCCTCCACCATCGCCCCTGTGGCCTCCATCTCCAGCTTTGAAAATCAAATCACCGTCAGCCTGCCCGCAAACTCCACGATCTCACTTCAAATGTACCCAGCCACCCTTGCTGGGGCCGCCGTCCTGGTGGGCAACGGAGCCGGGGCCTCCCTAACCATCATCCGGCTGAGCTGAGCTCTGCCGGAACACACAAGCCTCCCGACGGGAGAAGCAACGTTAACACGTTCCTGAAAGCTGTCCAAAGATATCCCAACACCAGATCAGCTCCCCCGCCGTACGGCGGGGGAGCTGGTCAATCATTGACATGTAGCGTGAAGAAAAGCAAGGCGGCATCACCATCTTTTACAACGGCGTCCATCCCCCTTCCCTTCCTAGCCGCAGGGAGCTTTCAAAGGCAGATCATCATAAGTAATGGGGAAAGAAGCGGCCGCCGCTAAGTGGCACACAGATGCAGTCGCCTTTATTTCAGGCGGAACGCTGCCACCAGGCTCTTGAGGAGGCTGGCCTGAGAAGAGAGCTCCTGGCTGGCGGCGGCACTCTCCTCACTGGTGGCGGAGTTGGTCTGCACCACGCTGGAAATCTGGTCGATCCCCTCGGTTACCTGGCTGATGGCGGCGGTCTGCTTTTCCACCGCTTCTACCACAATGGACATCTGCGTTGTCACGCCGCCGGCGCTGACACTGGTGCGGTCTAGGGACTGGGTGACCTCGTTCACCACATCGCTTCCCTCCGCCACGGCGGCGATGGAGCTTTCAATCAGGTCCTTGGTGGCCTTGGCGGCCTCGTCAGACTTGTTGGCCAAATTGCGGACCTCGTCGGCAACCACAGCAAAGCCCTTTCCGGCCGTTCCGGCCCGGGCCGCCTCCACAGCGGCGTTCAAGGCCAGAATATTTGTCTGGAACGCAATGTTTTCAATCGCGGCAATGATCTTGCTGATTTCCTCGGAGGAGCTGGATATCTTGCCCATCGCCACGTTGAGCTGCTTGACGTATTCCATGCTGACGCCCAGCTGGCCGCCTGCCTGCTCCACGAAGCGGCCGGCTTCTCCCGTGGCCTGGGCGGTCCGCTTGGCGTTTTCGGAGATGTCGCTGATGGTAGCGGAGAGCTCCTCTACGGAACTGGCCTGCTCCGTGGCGCCCTGGGCCAGCGCTTGGGCGGTATTGGATACCTGCTCGGCGCCGGCGGATACCTGTTCGGCACTTTCCCGAATCTGGCTCATGGTTTCGTTCAGCTTGGACTGAATACTGTCCAGAGAGACCTTGATGGACATAAAGTCTCCCACATATTCCTGCCGGGCGGAGGTAGTCAAATCCCCAGCGGCAATGGAATTCAGGATCGAAGCGATCTCGCCTATGTAGGACCGGAGACGTTGGATCGTTCTTTCAAAAATGAGGGCCAACTGGCCGACCTCATCATTGGAGTGGACGGCAATGCCGCTCTCTTTGCCGCTGGTCAAGCCCAGGTTGCCCTGCTCCAGGTAGGTGGCAACCCGGGTGATCTCAGCCAGAGGCGTCGAGACGGTCTTTTTCAGATACCCTGTGAGGAAAAATACACAAAGGACAATGACGCCAAGGCTCACCAGAGTAGACCAAATGATCGTCATAAAAATCTGGCGGTTGGCCTCCGCGGAGGAAATACCGGCAAAAATGAGGCCGTTGACCGCTCCGGCGGCGTCTCTGGTGGGAACATAAGAGCACAAATATTCCTCATCCAGAATGGTTGCCTTCCCCACGTAGCTCTGACCCTTTTGCAGCACAATTTCGGACAGATCGGATGACAGCGTGGTGCCCACAACCCGCTGTCCATTCTGGATTACGGTGGTGTAGGCTCGAGCGTTTCCTTCGAAAATGGTAAACTCACAGCCCATTCGCTTTTTCAGCTCATCCAGCAGTTGGTTGACATCCTCTACGCCTTCAGACTGGCGCAGGACGTAATCCAGCATGTTGGTACCATTCGTGCAGCGCTGTTCCAGCATCCCGGTTGCCAAAGAACGGAACATGATCACACACATGCCCACGGCAAACACAACGGATATCATCTGCATGATGACGACCACATTGCCTACTTTCTTGCCGATGCGGGTCTGCTTCCCTTCCGGGTTCTTCTTTGAAAACTCGAATTTCTTCATAGTCGCTTACTCCGTCTGTCTGTCAGAATTAAAAATTGGCATACCGCCACTTGGCTAATTATACTAAGGGGCTCTTCTTTTTGCAAGCCCTTTTTCCGTGAGTTTATGCTTGAACACCCTACTCGGAGGATGGCCTTATTATGACAGACGTCTCCGCGGAGACAAAATCCATACGAAGGCGCGGCCAATGAGCGAAAACCCGTCACGATCTCACGCTTTATGAAGCAGCAGGCGGCGCAATCCCACCCGCCCGGCCTCATATGCGTCGCGGCAGTCCGCAAAAAACAGCCGCGGTCAAAATCGCAGCCGCGCAGCTGGAACTATAGTCACCATCGCATAACTCACAAGGCTGGATCGCGCATGGAAAAACCATACATTAACGGCCCTGCCTAAGCCTTTGAAATCTCCGGGCCGGAGCTCCCGGTTTTCCACAGCGACGGGCGGAAGCGTAGGATGGTTTTGCAAAACCATTCCACAGCTTCCGCCTTTTTAAGCAGGCGACCACCCGGCCTTGATTTTCTCACGTGCCTGTCCGCCTGGCCGCAGGCCCTATCTCCGTGTCCATGCGGAGGGGTCTCAGATCTCCATCACATCCAGCGCCGCTCGCTCTACGCACAGCGGCTTCGCCGTCTCCAGGACCAAAGACAGCTCACACTCACCGCACATGCGGGGATGCAGCACGGCGGCATATTGCAGCGTCTGGGGGCCCTTTGCCGGATGCTCCATCGTCACATGCAGGGGCAGCGCCTCCGTAAACGCCCCGCAGGGCGACTGTTTGAGGAGGATGGTCCCCGTTTCCTCCTCCGGGGACATGGCGCAGATGTTCAGCGTATACCGCACCATGTACGACTTCTTGGAGTCCAGCCGGATTTGGGTGGACGTCCGGTCGTCCCATCGGACGGCTTCTCCCCGGCGGCTTTGCAGACGCCAGGGCAGACGGCAGCCTGGGTTCCACAACATTCCCTCCTGCCGGCACGTCAGCTGGAGGACGCTTCTATCGCAAACCGGCGCTTTGGGGCCGCGTCTTTCGCGGGGGTCCGGGCGGCAGGACGGAGGCGGGTCGGGAATCGGGCGGCACGGCGGGGGGCAAGGACTTGGTCCGGGGGGCGGAGGGCACGGCGGGGGCGGGCAAAACTCCAGCACCCGGTCCAGCTTATTTTTCAGCAGCATCTGGTTCTGGGTCACTGTTTCAACCAATGCGGTGACGCTCTTGTTCACCGCCAGCACGTCCTGAGACCCGACGCAAGGCTTCGTTCCCGGCAGCGTTCCCAGGATATATTGCAGTTTCTCACCCTCGGCGTTGAGGATATGGCTCAGAGCCGCCTCCTCCATGGCGATGGAGGCAATGATCATGGTCAAAGCCTCTTCACGGGTCATATTCGCTCCGTTGGAGGGGAAGGAAGGCATAGACATATGAAAACTCCATTATGCGTCCCGGACGTCGCCGGGGCGGAATTATGCGGTTGGATATCCATACCGCTATTCTACTTTATGTTATGCGGGGTCGCTCCGTTCCTCTGGGAACCCGGAAGGTGGCGGGCGCATAGAATAGCCCGGGCGCCGCGCCGCGAAAGCCCCCTCTCTTGGCCGACCCGCCGCGCCCAACTCCGGCTTTGCCGCTAAGGCCCGTGTCTCCCGCCTGCCGGTCAACCCGGTGGGCGGCCCATTACAGTGAGTCAAAGGAGGCTCCAATATGGTGAGCGTCAGTCTGTGCATGATCGTGAAAAACGAGGAGGACGTGCTGGAACGCTGCCTGGAAAGCGCCGCCGGTCTGGCGGATGAAATCATCATCGTGGACACCGGCTCCACCGACCGCACAAAGGAAATCGCCGCCCGCTTTACCCCCCGGATCATCGACTTTCTCTGGCGGGACGACTTTGCCGCCGCCCGAAACGAATCCTTCGCCCATGCGTCTATGGACTACTGCCTGTGGCTGGACGCGGACGACGTGCTGCTGGAGGAGGACCGGGCCGCCTTTCTCGCCTTGAAGGAGTCCCTGGATCCCGCCGTCTCTGTGGTCATGGCCCCTTATCACACCGGCTTTGACGAAGGCGGCCATGTCACCTTCTCCTATTACCGGGAGCGACTGATCAAAAACCGGGCCGGTATGCGCTGGGCCGGGGCTGTGCACGAAGCCGTCGCCCCCGTTGGGAAGGTCCTCTACGCGGACTTCGCCGTCACCCATCGAAAAGCCCGCCCCTCCGATCCGGACCGGAATCTGCGCATCTATCAGGCCCAGCTGGCCGCAGGCCGCGAGCTGGAGCCCCGGCAGCAATTCTACTATGGCCGGGAGCTGTATTACCACCAGCGCTGGGAAGAGGCGCTGGCAGTTTTTGAGAGGTTCCTGGCGGACGGGGGCGGCTGGGTGGAAAACAACATCGACGCCTGCTGTCACTGCGCCTACTGCCATGAGCGGCTGAACCAGCCCGGCGAGGCACTGGCGGCGCTATTCCGCTCCTTCTCCTATGACCAGCCCAGGGCCGAAATCTGCTGTGAAATTGGCCGCTGGTTCTTCCAGCGGGAGGAATACCGCCAGGCCGCCTACTGGTACGCCCTGGCCCTGACCTGTGTACGAAACGACCGCCGGGGCGGCTTCGTCTCCCCGGACTGCTACGGCTATCTCCCCTGCATCCAGCTCTGTGTCTGCTACAGCCGCCTGGGAGACCAGGACCGGGCGGAGACCTTCAATGAGCTGGCCGCCGCCTTCAAGCCGGATTCTCCGGCCGTCCTCCATAACCGGGCCTTCTTCCAGGCTCTGCCGGCGCAGTCTGCGTAAGCGCCCCTCCTTCCGGCAGCGGGGGCGGAAAGGGAAACGGCGGCGCATACCATCTGGTATGCGCCGCCGTTTTGAATGATGGGCTCATGGCTGTCCTCTCCGCCCCGGAGGGGCCGGACAGCGCGCCGGTTCGTTCAGGATTGGCCGTTCAGATACTGGATATACCGGGCCAGCATCGTCGCCGCCTGGGCGCGGGTGGCCTTTCCCTTGGGTGCAAAGGAGCCGTCTCCATAGCCGCTGAGGATGCCGTTCTCCACGGCCCAGCGGGCCGCCTCCCGGGCGTAGGCGCTGACCGCCCCGGTATCGCTGAACCGCAGCTCCCGGTCCGTGGCGGCGGGGCTCCCCGCATAGCGGTGCAGCATGGCCACGAACTGCTCTCGGGTCACCTGCCCCTCCGGGTTCCGGCCGTCGCTGACCCCCTGGGCCACCGCCCAGGCCATGCCCGTTTCATAGGCGGAGCCGCCGCCGGCGCTCGTGCCGTCCAGCCGGGACAGCACCGTCATCAGCATGGCCCGGGACATGGGCGCGTCAGGAGCAAAGGACGTGGCGGTCTTGCCGGAAAAGAGCTCCCGGGCGGCGGAGAAGGCAATGGCGTCCTCCGCCCAGTGGCCCCGGGTGTCCCGGAACGACTTGCCGTTGTCCCGGAGGCGCACCGTCGCCCCATTGGGGACCCGGAGGGTCATCTCTCCCCCGGAGAGAAAGGCGGTCTTAATCATGGTCTCGGAGCCATCCCCGTTGACGAGATAGGCCACGGTAGTGGCGGCGTTCCCTCGGACGGGAATCTCCACCGGGACCAGCCGGACGCTGCCGGTGTGGATGGTGATGGAGGTATTCTCCCCGGGCAGGGCCGGAATGGGCAGGGCCACGCCGCCGTCCTGGCTCTCCCGCGCAATCTTGGCGGGAAGCCGCACGTCGGCCCGGGCTCCGCCGCCGCTCTCCCGGACGGAGGCGGTGAGGCCGTCGGCCCGCTTTACGGTGGTCTCGGAGGTACCGTCGGGCCGGGACACGGTTTTGAAGGTGGAGCCATCCTTGGCCGTGTCTGTGGTGGTGACGGTCCCGTCCTTTTTCGTCTCCACCACCAGCTTGGAGCCGTCGGGCCGCCGCGTGGTTTCCGTCACGGTCCCGGTGGTTTTGTTGGTATTGGTGGAGGTGGTGGACCCGTCGGGGTTTTTCTCTGTGGTCGTGGTGTTGGGGGAGCTCCCGCCGGAGGAAGAACCTCCCCCGGAAGAGGACCCGCCGGAGGAGCTGCCGCCGGTGGCGGGAAGGGTCTCCCGGGCCAGCTCATAGCCGCAGACCGTGCAGGATTTGTGCCGGGTCCCGCTCTGCGAGGAGGTGGCGGGCCGGTCCACCACCCAGTCTCCGGCGGTGTGGGCGGCATAGCCGCTCTTTTGGCTGTTGTCCGCAATGGGACAGCCGGAGGCGGAGCACTCGTGCCAGTGGTGGGTTGCGCTGGATTTCCAGCCGGTTCCCCAGGCGTGGGCGTGGCTGGGAACGGGCGGCGCGCTGCCGTCGTCCAGCTTCCATGTCACCAGCAAAACCACGTCGTTGGCGGGCATTACAAACTGAATCTCCGGGCTGAAACGGTTGGAAAGCGTCACTCCCGTGGGCTGCCAGGAGGAGAACAGGTAGCCGCTCTTGCTCCCCGCCCGGAGGGTTACGGTGTCCCCCTCCGCATAGGAGCCTCCGCCGCTTCCGCCGGCGCCGGCGTTGTTGACCGTGACTTGGTACTTCGTTCCGCCGGGCTGTTCCACGGCGGTGATCTTGACCGTGTACGCCGCGGTTTTTCCCTCATAGAGGATGGTCAGCGTCTGGCTTTCCACCGCCTGGGTGGAATCAAAGCCCTTAACCATGTCCGCCGTCACCGGAACCGTCCGCGTTGTGCCGTCGGAGTAGGAGACCGCAATGGTCAGTCCCTTCACATCCAGGTCGTCTCCCACCTGGTATTCGGTCTTGTGGACAGTGCTGTTGACGGAAATTCGCGTCACCATCGCCGCGCCGGGGGCCGGGACGGTGATGGAGGTATGAGCCCCCGCCTCATGGGTCCGGGTTTCCTTGAGGCGCACGTAATAAGTCCCGGCGGCAAGGCCGGTGGTTTTCGAATCGCCGCAGGTCCGCGCGCCGGTGAAGCTCGCGCTCGCGGCGTACTCCATGGCGGAGGTGGTGCCGGCGATTTCGCCGTCCATAGCCCCGGCGGCGGTGGGCGCGACTCCCGCCAGGCCGGCGGGGGCGGCGGGGCCAAGGGCTTTGGCGATGCTCCAGGAGATGTCCCTGGCGTCCTGGGAGCCGTCCTCCCACTGGTAGTCGGTTTTCAGCGTGGCGGTGGCGGTGTAACCGCCTACGGCAGTCGCCTTGCTGGTCCCGGAAAGGCTATAGCCCTCTCCCTCGTTTACGCCGGTTTGCTCTGAGCCCGTCCACCGCAGGCCGGTGTTTGCCGTGGGGACAGGGATGGACACGGGACCGGGGTCCGGCGCTCCGCCGCCGTCCGTGACGATCAGGGTGACGGAATCCGTAAGCGTCTTTCCCGCCCCGTTGTACTTGGGGGGAATGGTCACTTGAATCTTGTACGTATCAGCGGAATATTGCCGGTCAGGAGTAATGTACAGCGCGTTGTCCATAACCGTCATTTCCAGCATGCCGCCTTGATACGTATAAGTATAGTAGCCGTCGTTTACCGGGTCCTCGTTTGCAACAAGGTCTTTCCCGCCCACGCTGACCGTCAGCGGAATGAAATCCAGTGCGGCAGGGACTTCGCTTTCGAACTCCACTTCCATCTGGATGTCAGCATTCTCCGCCATACTTATTGAGCACTCATCCGGTACAATCTGGAAACTGGTCACACGGTTGATCGTCTCGCCGGAGGAGCCGTCTGTGGCCGTCCAGTTTCCGTTGGCGTCCCGTACCAGCGTCATATTCGGCTGCGTGGAATACGGCAGAAGCCGGAAATTACCGTCGGCGGAATAGGGGGCCGAGATGTATGGATGCCCCGCGGTTGCCATGGACGAAGATGCAGCGTCGCCGGAGGCTGTGCCGCCGATGGCAACCTTGGTTGTGCCCGTCACCGGACCGCTGATGAAAAGGGTCTGGTTCCCTCTCAAAAACAGAAAACCCTCGTTTCCGTCAAGGGACGGGACCGTGTTCACGTTTCTGAGGTCCAGCTTCGCGCCGGATTCAAGGGTAAGCGTCCCGTCATTCTGGAGATAGCTGTCGCCTGTCAGGACAAGTTTTCCGCTCTCCACCGACAGGCTGGAGATATCCTCAAAGGTTTTGGTGTCCTCATTGTCGTTTCCGGTATACACCACCTCTGTCGCGGTGGCTCCCTCCCCGTTCACGTTGGGGAGCGCGTTCGTTCCGGTGATGGTGACGGTTCCGTCCACCCTGTATTTGTCCGGGTTCGGGGTGATCTCCTTACCCGAAGTCGCGCCTTGGGGTTTCCGGTTCTGTCCGCCTCCTGCGTAAATCGTTCCCAAAGAGCCGGTCCCGGCGCTTCCACGGATGTCGATGGAAACATTGCCGGAAAACGTGGTTGGCGCCCCGTCGCCCTCCGGCCCGGGGTCGCCGAGAAAGCTGCCGATGCTTAGACTGCCCGCATAAATATTGGCAGGGCCCATGATATTGTTTGTTCCTTGAAGAGCGGTATTCCCTTTAATTGTAACTGCTCCTGCATCACCGGGACCGGGCACTGAAAAATTGTCTCCAGATGCCTTTTCTAAAGCGCCGCAGAAGATATTGATGGAGAGATTTGTAGCCGTCACATTGTCCAGCGTCAGGTGATGCCCATTGGCAATAATCGCGTTGCGCCCTTCCGTAACTTCAAGGGATATCTTTATGTTACGGAACGTCACATCCGCGTCCAATAAAATTCCAAGAGCCCGGACCATGACCGAATGGCCGTTTCCATCAATCGTTACATTTTTCCTAATAATCCACGGGGGAGCTCCCGCCTCGGCGGCAATACTAGCATCGCCTGACAGTGTAATCGTATCTCCCGGCTGGGCGTTTTCGACGGCGGCTTTCAAGTCAAAATAGCCGCTTTTCTCTTCCGCCGCCAGTCCCATCGGGGGAAACGTGGCGGCAAGTACACAGAAGGCCATTAAGGCTGCCATCAGTCTTAAAGGTTTTCTCAACATCAAAGTCTCTCCTTTTCCATTCGTCCCAAAGGCTTATGGGTTCTCCCCCGCGTGAGAGGGTCTTTTTTAGTATATCAGAATCTTACCGGGTTTACAAGATTTGCCTCAGGGGAAAAACTGGAAACTTCCCCTCCACACGTCCGTTTTTCTGGAAAAACGTATCCGCCGGGGGAGCGGGGGCCGGTCCGGGCCCCCGTCCCGCCCTCAGGCCAGCTCCGCCACAGCCACGTAGACGTTGGAAATCTCGTACCAGACGGCGAAGTCCACGCTCCCCGTCTGGGGCAGGTGGAAGATCTTCTGGAACTCCGTCACCGCCGCCTGGGTGGCGGGGCCGTAGATACCGTCCGCCGGGGTCTTGGGGATGGCGGGGAAATTGTCCGCGACGCGGTTGAGCTGGAGTTGAATGGTCCGCACCGCCTCCCCCTCGCTGCCCAGGGTCAGCACCTCCCCGCCATAGGACAGGGGGACGCCCTCCACCTTCTCCGCGCTCTTGAGATAGATCTCCGATCCGTAGTACTTCCGCAGGATGCTCACCGCGTCCCAGCCCTGCTCCCCCAGGGCCTGGGAGCCCCACTGGCTCAGGCCCTGGCACTGGGTCCGCCGCCCGTCGCAGTACTGGGTGAACAGGGGCTGGGCGATGCCCTCCTTGGTGACGTAAGTAGTAAAGAGATCGTCCACCACCACGCCGATTTCCTCAAAGAGGGTCCGCCCGTGGGAATAGGACTGGTCGAAGGCCGTGGAGCTGGTGATGGTGAAGTCATAGCCCTTCCCCCGGTACCACTCCGTATACACCCGGTTCAGGGTGAAGGAGAGGATGGCCAGCACGTTGGCCTTGATGGCCTCCGTCCTCCAGGTGGAGTAGATTTCACTGCACGCCACATTTTTCACATAGTCCTTGAAGCGGACCCAGTAATTTTGAGCGGAGGCGTCGTCGGGCCGCCCGTCGTGAACCACGATGAACTCCGGAATCACCGGCTCTGGCAGGACCACCAGTCCCTCCGGCTCCGGCAGGGGCTTGACCTCCGCTTCCTCCGGGCGGCTGGAGGGCTCTCCCCAGAGGGCGTGGGGAGCCAGGAGAACGTTGTGTACATTGAAGCCCCCGGACCGGGCCGGGGCCAGGGGGGCCCGCTGGATGGCCCGCCCGGCGGGCAGCAGCTCCACTCCGCCCAGGTGAAGGGTCTCCCGCTCCGAGGCAAACACGGTGACGTTGTAGACGGCATAGGGCCGCCGCTCCGCCGCCCCCTCCTCCACGGACCACTCCATGGGGGGCGTGGGCAGCTCGATAAAGGGCGTCTGTCCCGAGGAATCGGTGGTCACCTCCTCCAGCACCTTCCCGTCCGTGGGATCCGTGACGCGGACCCGGGCCTCCGGGATGGGGTCCGGGGTCTCCCCCGCCGTTACAAAAATCTGCAAACTGCCTTTGTCCGTATAAGTTGGATTCATAAGGCTGCTCCTCCTTTCCGTATACTATCCTATGCGGGCGGGGCCTTCCGGCTACCGTCCGGACCATCGGGACAGGAGGGCTTATGGAATACATTATCAAATACGTGGGAGATATCCTCTCCCTGGGCTATCCCACGGAGCTTCTGGACGCCCAGTTTGCCATCATGGAGCTGGAGGAGGAGTCTCCAGAGCGGCTTCTGAGCCACTGGCAGGTCAGCAGCTTCGAGCCCGCCCGGCGGCTCAGCAGTCTGGCGGACCGGAGCCTGGAGGCGTCCTGCATCCCCCCGGTTCAGCGGGAGACCGGCCTGGGCCTGACAGGCCAGGGGGTGCTGATCGGCTTTGTGGACTCGGGGCTGGACCTGCGGCACCCGGAGTTTCTGGGGGAGGACGGGACCAGCCGCATCGTGGCCCTCTGGGACATGACAGCCCAGGGCACGCCTCCCCGGGGCTTTCTCCACGGAGCCCTTTACACCAAGGCGGAAATTGCCACCGGGCTGGTGGAAGCCCCGGACGAAAACGGTCACGGCACCGCCGTAGCCGCCATCGCCGCCGGGCGGAGCGGGGCGGCCC
>CATOKC010000013.1 GCA_951800675.1 uncultured Oscillibacter sp. | reverse complement strand
ACGTTGGAATATGGAAAACTTTGCCTCTCTGCTGGCCGGCTTCCAGGTGGCCCTGGCTCCTGAGAACATCGGCGTGTGCCTCCTGGGCGCCGTTCTGGGCCTGGTGGTGGGCGCCATGCCGGGCATCGGCTCTCTGGCGGGCTGCGCGCTGCTGCTGCCCCTGACCTACAAGTTCAACCCCACCACCGCCATCATCATGCTGGGCGCTCTGTACTATGCCAACATGTACGGCGGCTCCTTCAGCGCCATCCTGCTGAATATCCCCGGCGACTCCCCGGCCATCACCACCGCCCTGGATGGCTATCCCATGGCCCGGAAGGGCCGCCCCGGCCAGGCTCTGATGACCGCCAACCTGGCCAGCTTCATCGGCGGCACTATTGGTATCCTGATTTTGACGCTTACCGCCTCCGGACTGGCTACCATCGGCCTCATGTTCGGCTATGCGGAAATGACCATCATTCTGTTGATCGCCATGACCTCCATCAGCTGGCTGATCGGGGAAAACCCCATCAAGGGCATCGTCATCACTATGCTGGGTATCCTGGTGGCCTCCATCGGCATGGACACCCTCTCCGGCGCGCCCCGGTATGAGTTTGGCAATATGTACCTGCTGGGCGGCATCCCCTTCACCCCCTTCATCATTGGCTGCGTGGGCTTTGCCCAGGTCATCAAGCTCATCAACGAGCGGGAGGCCGACGAGGAAAAGCGGGCCAGCGACGACAGCAAGCAAAAGCTCTCCATTAAGAAGTCCATGCCCACCGGACATGACCTCAGGCGCATGCTGACCCCCACCCTCCGCTCCGGTTTTGTGGGCACCTTCGTGGGCGTGCTGCCCGGCTCCGGCGCGACAACGGGCTCCATGGTGGGCTACGCCATGCAGAAGAAATTCAAGAGCGAAGAACCCATGGGCACCGGCGCCATAGAGGGCATTGCCGCCTCCGAGGCGGCCAACAACGCGGCGGCGGCAGGCGCCTTCGCCCCCCTGCTGGCCCTGGGTATTCCCGGCTCCGGCACTGGAGCGGTGCTGCTGGGCGGACTGATGATGTGGGGCTTGAACCCCGGTCCCCTGCTGTTCGACACAAATCCCGATTTCTGCTGGGGCCTGATCTCCTCCATGTACGTGGCCAACATCTTCACGCTTCTGGTAGCGGTCCTGGTGATCCCGTTCCTTATTAAAATCCTTAGCGTTCCCGTGAAATACATGATCCCCATTATCACCTGCGTGTGCATCGTGGGCGCCTACTCCACCTCAAACTCCATGTACGGCGTCATCGTCATGTTTGTCTCCGGCATCGTGGGCTATCTGCTTGACAAAAATGGCTTCCCTACGGCCCCCATGCTGCTGGCCTTTGTGCTGGCTCCCATGCTGGAGGAGAACATGCGCAAGGCGTTCATCGCCTCTCGGGGCAGTCTCAATATCTTTGCCGACTCCCCCCTAAAGCTGGTGCTTCTAGCGGTGTTCCTGGTTCTGATTCTGACCCCGACGGTAAAGGCCGTCCGCAAAAAGCTGGGCGCGAAAAATAAGACCCCGGCATAACGCCCCAAATTTGTTTGATTTCCAATCCCAATGGAAATATAATTGAAAAGAAGGAGAACTTACCATGAAAAAACTGATGGCTCTGACTCTTGCGGCTCTAATGCTCCTGGCCCTGGCGGCCTGCGGCGGAAAATCCGGCTCCGACGGATCCGGCAATTCCGGCGGCGGCTCCGACACCTTCACCCCCAGCAAAACCGTTACCTGGACCTGCACCTCCTCTGCCGGCGGCGGCTCCGACATCTTCTCCCGTAAGATCAGCGAGATCATGACCAACGAGGGACTGGTAAACGGCCAGACCATCGTGGTCTCCAACGAAACCGACGGCGCAGGCGAAGTGGGCCGGAACAAAATCGCCACCATGAAGGCGGGCGACGCGGATTACAACCTGCTGACCTTCAACTCCGGCGACCTGATGCCCATGGTTCAGAACACCAAGAACCGGGCGGCCAACTTCCGCATCCTGGCTATCATGGCCGTGGACAAGCAGCTGCTGTTCTCCTGCCCCGCCTCTGACTCCAAGACCGACTATGCCAAGGCCGGCGGAGACCAGACCGACTTTGCCGCCGCCATCGAGGCTGCCAAAAACGGAACCTTCGTGGTCATCGGCGGCTCTAAGGGAGACGATATCACCACCTACAACAAGCTTCTGGCCGAGGTGGGCCTGACCGACGCGCAAATGAGCTACATTACCTACGATTCCACCTCCGACGCCATCACCGCGGCCCTGGGCGGCAACGTGGACTTCGTTATCTCCAAGCCCGCCGCCGCCTCCCAGTATGTGGAGTCCGGTGACCTGAATCCTGTCCTGGCCCTGTCCACCGAGCGCTACAGCGGCAATCTGGCGGACGCCCCCACCCTCTCCGAGATCGGCGATTATGAAAACGTGGAGGTTCCCGTATGGCGCGGCGTGGCCGCCCCTGCCAGCATGAGCGACGCCGCCGTGGCCTTCTGGTCCGACGCCCTGGGCAAGGTGTCCGGCACCGACGCCTGGCACAAGGAGTACCTGGAGACCAACCAGCTGCTGGATCAGTATATGGATACCACGGCTGCCACCACCTACGTTACGGATTACGAAGCCGACTACATGGCGGAGAACGGCATCAGCTGAGTCCCTCTCTCAGGCGGGCCTGTTTTCAGGCCCGCCTGGTCCCGTTGGACACGGCAGAGCTTCTGCGCCTTGTGAAGAAAGGGAAGTGCTATGGTCAATGTCATTGTGTTCGCCCCCTCCCCGGACCAGCTGGGCTACATCGGAGATCTGCTGCGAAAAATGCAGACGGACGAGGTGCGCATTGACGCGATTCACCATTTCGGAAGCCCTGAGATTTTAAACCACCTGAACCACTACGATGTCATCATCGCCCGGGGCATCACCTACCGGATGCTCTGCGGACTATACCCCGGGAAGCACATTACCCACCTGGGCTTTGACGGGACGGATATTCTGTCCGCCCTGCTGGAGTGCCGGGAATCCTTCCACCCGGGAAAAATTGGCCTGTGCATCCACCACGAGGGGCTGGAGGCCGTGCTCCCAGGGCTCAGCGAGCTCTGCCGGGCGGAGCTGAAAATCTATGACGTGGTGGATGAGGAGAGCGCCTATGAGGCGGTGGATGCCTGTCGCCGGGACGGCATGGGGGCCATTGTCAGCGGCGGCACCGTCAGCAATATCTGCCGGGAGCAGGACTTCCCCTGCACCTACATCCACATTCGGCCCGCCACGTTGGAGCGGGCCATCCAGGAGGCCCTGAACGCCGCCCGGCTCATCAATACGGAACGGACCAAAACCAACATCATCCGCATGATCCTGGACAACAGCGACGACGCGGTGATGGCAGTAGATGAAACCGGCCATATCTTGGAGGCCAACGATCAGGCATACCAGCTTTACGGGCTGGCCTTCATCCCCGGCTGGCGGGGAGGCTCTGTCCAGCGCCTGGACGCCGGGCTGACCTTCATCGGAAACCGAGAGGAGCCCTGCCGGGACGGGGAGGAGAAGCTGGTTACCATTGGCAGCCAGAAGTACTATGTCCGCTATAAGCTCATCTCCGGCGAGGACTCCGGCGTGGGCACCCTGATTACCACCAGCGCCGCCTCCAAGATTCTTCAGGAGGAGCGCCAGATTCGAAAGAGCCTGGTCCGGAAGGGCCCCACCGCCAAGTACACCTTCCGCAGCATCATCGCCGTAAACCCGGAGATGCGGAAGAAGGTGGAAATTGCCAAAAAGTTCAGTCGGGCGGACTCCGACGTGCTGATCACCGGGGAAACCGGCACCGGCAAGGAGCTCTTCGCCCACAGCATCCACTCCGCCAGCGGGCGGATGTCCCAGCCCTTTGTGGCCATCAACTGTGCCACGCTGCCGGAAAACCTCCTGGAGAGCGAGCTGTTCGGCTATGAGCCCGGCTCCTTCTCCGGCGCGTCTCGGGAGGGACGGATGGGCCTTTTTGAGCTGGCCCACCGGGGAACCATCTTCCTGGATGAAATCGGGGAGATTCCCGTGGCCCTCCAGGCGAAGCTGCTGCGGGTCCTCCAGGAGAAAGAAATCCGCCGCATCGGCAGCGCGTCGGTCATCCCCATCGACGTGCGGGTCATCGCCGCCACCAATGTGAACATCCGAGAGCAGATTGCCCTGGGGAAATTCCGCAGCGACCTCCTCTACCGGCTAAATGCCCTGGAAATTTCCATCCCGCCCCTGCGGGAGCGGCCGGACGACGTAATCCCCCTGATGGAAGGCCAGCTCCGCATCCTGGCGGCGGGCCTGGGCAAGCAGGTCCCGAAGCTCACCCCAGAGGCCCAGGAGCTGCTGTGCGGCTACGCCTGGCCTGGCAATGTCCGGGAGCTGCGCAACATCTGCGAGCGGCTGGTGGTCCTGTCCGACGCGGCGGACGTGACGGTAAAGGACCTCAACGAGCTGCACAGCTTTTCCGGCGTCCCCGGGTCTCCTGTCCTTGTCCCGCCGGTTCCTTCACCGCCTCCCCCGCCTTTGTCGCCGGGCAAGACCAAGCAGGAGATCGCCCGGGAGCTGGGAGTCAGCCGGACCACCCTCTGGCGGATGAGCAAGCGGCAGGAGGGACTGAAATAATTGAGACAAGGGGGACCTTCATGCTCCAGACGGTTTTAACTCTGACGCTCTGCGCCGCCGTGGGCCTGCTGTTCTACCGAAAGCGGATTCCGGCGGGTATGCTCATCGGCGCGGTGGCTGCCTCGGCGGTGCTGACCGCCGGGTTTCAAATGGGAGGGGTGCCGTCCAGCTTCAAGCACATTGCCCAGGTGGTGGCGGGCGTGTTTATCGGCCGCTCCGCCAGCCGGGAGGATTTCCGGCAGCTGAAAACCTTCTGTAAGCCGGTTCTCATGATCACCGCCTCGCTGCTGCTGGTCAACGTGGCCATCGGCGGGCTGCTGTTTCTCAGCGGGTACGCCGACCTTTTGACCTGTCTGATCTGCGCGGTTCCCGGGGGCATCTCCGACGTGACGCTGATTGCCGTAGACTTCGGCACAGACGCGTCCAAGGTGCTGCTGGTCCACTTCTGCCGGTTGGTGGTTGGGGTGGCGGTATTTCCAACGGTGGTGCAGCGCATCACGCCCCCCATGCCGGAGGGGGCAGGGGAGCCCTCCGCCCGGAAGGGCAAAAAAATGGACCGCCAGGGCGTGGGACGGCTGCTGCTGACGCTGGCGGTTTCCGCCGCCGGGGCGTGGCTAGGCAACCGACTGGATGTTCCCGCCGCTTCCATTCTCTTTCCCCTGTTCATCACCTTCGCGCTGAACCTCTCCGGCTTTTCCATCCCCTTTCCCTCCTGGCTCCGGCAGGCGGCCCAGGTGGTTTCCGGCGCGTACATCGGAGGTCTGCTGGACCCCAGCAAGTTTGGAAATCCGATAACGGTGCTCTCCGCCGTTGTGATCACCATTGCCGTTTTGCTGGCCAACGCCTATCTCTTCGGCAAGTGGATGGAGCGGCGCTTTCGGGTGCCCCTGCGGGAGGGAATGCTGATGCTCACCCCGGCAGGAGCCGGGGATATGGCCTTGATTTCCGCGGATATCGGCGTCAGCAGCCCCAGGCTGATTTTGGTGCAGATATACCGGCTGCTGGTAGCCACCGCGATTTTCCCTCATCTTTGTTTTTTGCTGGCCCGGGCCCTCGGCGGATGAGGGGAAACTCAAAACTTTTGAGAGGAGTTTTTCCATGGAAACCATTACCGATCTCATTAAAAACCAACCCATTCCCAGAATGGTCCGCATCCGGCAGAACTTTGACCGGAGCCATATCCCCGCGGAGGACATCGCCGCCACCGTCCAAAAGGAGCTGGACCGGGAGGACCTGGGCGGGAAAATCAAGCCCGGCATGAAAATCGCGATCACCTGCGGCAGCCGGGGCATGACCAACAACGCGCTCATGGCCCGGGCCATGGTGGACTTCGTCAAGTCCAAGGGGGCGGAGCCCTATATCGTGGCCTCCATGGGCAGCCACGGCGGCGCCACCGCCGAGGGCCAGACCCAGATTCTCAAGGACTACGGCATCACGGAGGAGGCCATGGGCTGCCCCGTCAAGAGCTCCATGGAAACGGCGCAAATCGGCCTCTCCGGCGTGCGGAAGCAGCCGGTCTTTATCGACAAAAACGCCTCCGAGGCAGACGGCATCCTGCTCTTCAACCGCATCAAGCCCCACACCTCCTTCCGGGGGCCCTATGAGAGCGGCTTGATGAAGATGATGGCCATTGGCCTGGGCAAGCAGAAGGGGGCGGAGTCCATCCACCACCAGAGCCCCGCCATCATGCACGAGCTGGTGGAGGAATACGGCCGGACTATCCTGGAGAACTGCCCTGTGCTGGGGGGAATCGCCGTCGTTGAAAACGCCTATGACGACACGTACCTCATCAAGGGCCTAACCCCCCAGGAGATCATCGACGAGGAGCCCAAGCTGAAGGAAATCTCCTATCAGACCATCGCCAAGCTCCTCTTTGACAAGTGCGACGTGCTGGTGGTGGACAAAATCGGGAAGAACATCTCCGGCGACGGCATGGACCCCAACATCTCCGGCCGCTTCGTCCTGCCCCAGTACTGCTCCGGCGGCATCGACGCGGAAAAGGTGGTCGTTCTGGACATCACCGACGAGACCCACGGAAACGCCCAGGGCATCGGCCTGGCGGAGGTGACCACCCGGCGGCTGGTGGACCGGATGAAGCTGGAGATGACCTACCCTACCGGCGTGACCAACACCTTTTTGCACCTGATGAAAATTCCTATGATTATGGACAACGACCGGGAGGCCCTCCAGCTGGCCCTGATGTGCTGCCCGGAGGCGGAGGACCACGACCACATGAAGCTGATCCGCATTCCCAACACCGCCCATATCGGGGAGATTGAAATTTCCGAGGGCCTGCTGCCCCTGGCGAAAGCCAATCCCAACATTGAGATTCTCACGGACCTGTACGACTTGCCCTTCGACAGCGAGGGGAATCTGTTTTAAGGCCCCGCCGCCCCGGGCGGACCCTCCGCGCCAGCCGAAAAATTTGTCTGACATCCGTACTCGTTTAGTTGAAAAGGAGAACGATTTATGGTTACACCCGCTATGCTGATTCTGCACCTGGTGATCGCCATCGCCATCATCCTGGTATGCATCATCGTCTTAAAACTCAATGCCTCCATCGGAATGGTGCTGGCCTGCCTGTACATGGGGGGTATGAGCGGCCTTGGCCTGATGGACACCGTATCCACCATCTCCTCCGGTTTCGGCAATATGATGACCGGCATCGGCCTTCCCATCGGCTTCGGCGTGATCCTGGGCCAGCTGCTGAACGACAGCGGGGCCGCAGGCGTGATCGCCGATAAGATTGTCTCCGCCTTCCCGGAGAAGCGGGCCATGTGGGCCATCTCCCTGGCGGGCTTCGTCCTGTCCGTCCCTGTGTTCTTCGACGTGACCTTTGTGATTCTGATTCCCATCGGCCTCACCATCGCCGCCAAGATCAACAAGAAAATGTGCTATGTCACCGGCTGCCTGACCATCGGCGCCACCACCGCCCACTGCGTGGTGCCCCCCACGCCGAATCCCCTGGCCGCGGCGGACATCTTTGGCTTTGACCTGGGCATCATGATGGGCGTGGGCCTGGTGGTGGGCCTAATCACGGTGCTGCTCAGCGACTTCGTGTTCATCAAAATCCACGACCGGGGCATCTGGAACGAGGAGAAGGATGTCAACCACAGCTCCAACGTGGTGACGGAGCTGCTGGAGTCCGCCAAGAAGGACGCCGCCGCTGACCGGCCCCGGCCCTCCTTCGCCATGAGCCTGCTGCCCATCATCATTCCCATCGTCTGCATCCTGGCGGGCACCGTGGGAAGCGCCCTGTTTGAGGAGTCCCCCGTCATCTGCCGGTTTCTTGGCGAAAAGGTCATCGCCATGCTGCTGGGCACCCTGGGCGCGTATCTGGTGAGTATCAAGTTCATCGGCCGGGAGAACTTCGAAAAGTCCGCCGGCGAGGCCCTGAAGAGCGCCGGCGTGGTGCTGCTGATTACCGGTGCGGGCGGCAGCTTCTCCTCCGTCATCGCCGCCACGGGCATCGGGGACTCCATTGTCTCCCTGCTCAGCACCGGGGCCAGCTCCGTGGTCCCCGCCATGTTCCTGTGCTACCTGATCGGCATGATCTTCCGCGTGGCCCAGGGCTCCGGCACTGTGGCGGGCATGACCTCCATGACCATCATGGCCACCGTGGCCCCCGCCATCGCCTGCCACCCCGTGTGGCTGGCCCTGGCCTGCCTCTCCGGCGGCAACTCCATCGGCCATGTGAACGACTCCGGCTTCTGGGTGGCGACCAACATGTCGGGCCTCACCATCACCGGCGGACTGAAAACCTATACCCTGGGTTCCTTCATCTCCTCCGTGTTCATTTTCCTGCTGGCGCTCATCGGCGCGCTGGTGATTCCGCTGTGATCCTTCGAAATCGTTATTATTTTGCGGCGCAGTCCGCAGGTTAAGGAGTGAAACCATATGCTGAACGCAATGCTCATCGATCCCGCCGACAACGTCGTGGTCGCCATCGAGCCTATCGCCAAGGACAGCCCGGTGGAGTACGACTGCGGCGGGGAGACCCGCAGCCTCACCGCCCTGGAGGACATCACCATTTACCACAAGCTGGCCTGCCGGGACATCCCCCAGGGGGAGCCGGTGGTGAAATACGGCCAGCACATCGGCTCCGCCGTCACAGCCATCCGGGCCGGGCAGCATGTCCACGTCCACAACGTGGAAAGCCACTCAACCAATGTTTGAGGAGGGAATCGAATGACATTCTTTGGATATGAGCGGCCGGACGGCCGGGTGGGCGTCCGCAATTACGTTTTGATCCTGCCCGCCAGCGTCTGCGCCTCCGACACCACCCGGATCGTGGCCCAGCAGGTCAACGGCGCGGTGACCTTCAACAACCAGCAGGGCTGTTCCCAGGTGGAGTCGGACCAGCAGCTGACCATGGACGTGATGGCGGGCTACGCCGCCAACCCCAACGTTTACGGCACCGTGGTGGTGTCCCTGGGCTGCGAGAACTGTCAGATGGACCTGGTGGTCAAGGCCATTCAGGAGCGAACCAACAAGCCTCTCAAGCAGGTCATTATCCAAGAGGTGGGCGGCACCTTGAAGGCGGTGGACATCGCCGTGCGCTATGCCAAGGAGATGGCGGCGGAGGCGTCGCTGCTGCAAAAGAAGGAGTTCCCCATGTCGGAACTGATCGTGGGCACGGAGTGCGGCGGCAGCGACCCCACCAGCGGCCTCGCAGCCAACCCCGTCATTGGGGAGCTCAGCGACCGGCTGGTGAAGGACGGCGGCTGCTCCATTTTGAGCGAGACCACCGAGTTTATCGGCGCGGAGCACATTCTGGCGAAGCGGGCCGCCACGCCGGAGGTCCACGACCGCATTCTGGAGATTGTCCGGCGCTATGAGAAGGCCCTGCGGCTGGTGGGGGAGGAGGTCCGGGAGGGCAACCCCTCTCCCGGCAACAAGGCCGGCGGCATCACCACCCTGGAGGAAAAATCCCTGGGCTGCATCCACAAGGGGGGCCACAGCCCCGTTATGGCGGTCTATGACTACGCCAAGCAGGTGGAAGCCAAGAGCGGCCTGGTCATTATGGATACCCCGGGCAACGATCCCTCCTCGGTTGCCGCCATGGCGGCTGGGGGAGCCCAGGTGGTGGTGTTCTCCAGCGGCCGGGGGTCCCCCACGGGCAACCCCATTGTCCCCGTGGTGAAGATCACCGGGAACAAGCTGACCTTCGCCAAGATGGAGGACAACATCGACCTGGACGCCTCCCCCCTCATCTACGGGGAAAAGACCCTGGAGGAACTGGGCGGGGAGCTCTATGAGCTGGTGCGGCAGGTGGCCTGCGGCCGCCAGACCAAGGCGGAGGCCCTGGGCTTCACGGAAATGGCCATTGCCCGGGTCTGCAATTACGTATAAGTAAGGAGCGCTTCCGATATGAATAAAAAATACGTTGTAATGGACGGCAACACAGCGGCCGCCCATGTGGCCTACGCCTTCACGGAGGTAGCGGCCATCTATCCCATCACGCCGTCGTCTCCCATGGCGGAGAAGGTGGACGAGTGGTCCGCCAAGGGGCGGAAGAACCTGTTCGGGTCCACGGTGGACGTGATCCAGATGCAGTCCGAGGCGGGGGCGGCCGGCACCTGCCACGGCGCGGCCCAGGCGGGTGCGCTGACCACCACCTTCACCTCCTCCCAGGGCCTGATGCTGATGATCCCCGCCATGTACGCCATGGGAGGCCAGTTCCTGCCCAACGTCATGCACATCGCCTCCCGGGTGGTGACTTCTAACCACCACTCCATCTTCGGCGACCACACGGACTTCATGACCTGCCGCACCACCGGCTACGCCATGCTCATGTCCGCCTCCCCCCAGGAGGCCATGGACCTTGGCGCTGTGGCCCACCTCAGCGCCATCCACTCCAAGTACGCCTTCATGCACTGCTTCGACGGCTTCCGCACCTCCCACGAGATGCAGCGGATTGAGGCCCTGGACTACGAGGATCTGCGGGGCCTGGTGGACTGGGAGGCGGTACAGGCCTTCCGCCGTCAGTGCCTGAACCCGGAGCATCCCACCAACCGGGGCAACAATGTGAACCCGGACGTGTACTTCCAGTGCAAGGAGGGCGTGAACGAAATCAGCGCCTCCCTGCCGGACACGGTACAGCGCTACATGGACGAGATCAACAAGCTGACGGGCCGGAACTACCAGCTCTTCAACTACTACGGGGCCCCGGACGCGGAAGAGGTCATCGTGGTCATGTGCTCCGCCTCCGAGGCGGTGAAGGAGACCGTGGACTACCTGAACCAGCAGGGCCGGAAGGTGGGCCTGCTCCAGGTGCGCCTGTACCGCCCCTTCTCCGTGAAGCGCTTCGCCGCCGCCCTGCCCGCCACGGTGAAAAAGGTGGCCGTGCTGGACCGCAGCAAGGAGCCCGGCAGCGTGGGCGAGCCGCTGTATCTGGATGTGGTGACGGCCCTGAGCCAAGCGGGCCGGGGGAACATCCAGGTGGTGGGCGGCCGGTACGGCCTCAGCTCCAAGGACACCACCCCGGGCCAGTTCATCGCCGTCTATGACAACCTGAAACAGGAGACCCCGAAAAATAACTTCACCATCGGAATTATTGACGACGTGACCCACACCTCCCTGGATTACAAAGAGGTGGAGCTGCCCCATCCGGGACAGGTCTCCTGCAAGCTCTGGGGCCTGGGGGGCGACGGCACCGTGGGAGCCAACAAAAACGCCATTTCCACCATCGGACTCATCGCCGGAAAATACGCCCAGGCCTATTTCTCCTACGACACCATGAAGTCCGGCGGCCTGACCCAGAGCCACCTGCGCTTTGGGGACCAGCCCATCCGGTCAACGTACTTAGTCTCCGCCGCGGACTTTGTGGCGGTTCACGCGCCTACCTATGTCCACAAGTACGATACCTCCGAGGATCTGAAAGAGGGCGGCGTGTATCTCCTCAACTGCCCCTGGAGCGTGGAAGAACTGGAGGAAAAGCTCCCCGGGAAGCTGAAACGGGATTTGGCCCGGAAACATGCCCGGTTCTATACCATTGACGCCGCCAGGCTGGCGGTGCGGGTGGGCCTGGGAGCCAACCGGACCAACAGCATACTTCAGGCGGCCTTCTTCGCCCTGACCAAGGTCATTCCCCTGGATGTGGCCGTGGAGGACATGAAGAAAAACAACTACAACTCCTACTACAAAAAGGCCGGACAGAAAATCGTGGACATGAACAACGCCGCCGTAGACGTGGGCGTCAGCGCGGCGGTAAAGGTGGAGATTCCGGAAAGCTGGGCGGACGCCGCCGACGCGCCCGCGCCGGAGCGGAAGGTGACGGATTTCGTCCGGGACATCGTGCTGCCCATGGATCGCCAGCAGGGCGACAAGCTGCCGGTGTCCGTGTTCAAGAAGTACGGCGTGCTGGACGGGACCTGGGAGAACGGCACCTCCGCCTACTCCAAGCGGGGCGTGGCGATTACGGTGCCCAAGTGGAACGCCGAGAGCTGCATCCAGTGCAACCGCTGCGCCATGGCCTGCCCCCACGCGGCCATCCGCCCGGTGCTGCTGACGGAGGAGGAAAAGGCCGGGGTTCCCGCCGCCTTCGCCACCGTCCCCGCCAAGGGCCTGGGGAAGGACGCGCCGCCCTACAGCTTCCGCGTGCAGGTGAGCCCCTACGACTGCCTGGGCTGCGGCGTATGCCTGACGGCCTGCCCCGCCAACGCAAGCGGGAAGTCCGCCGACGCTCTGGTCATGACTCCCTTCGAGGAGATGAAGCCGGAGCAGGAGCTCTTCGACCGGGTGGCGATGAACGAGAAATACCTGAAATCGGATGTGGTGAACAGCAAGAGCGTGAAAAACATCCAGTTTGCCAAGCCCTACTTCCAGTTCTCCGCCGCCTGCGCGGGCTGCGCGGAAACCACCTACCTCAAGCTGGTGAGCCAGATGGCGGGAGACCGCATGTACATCGGCAACGCGGCGGGCTGCTCCTCCGCCTACAGCGGCGGCGCGCCCATCCTGCCCTACTGCCGGGACGAGCGGGGGAGAGGCCCCGCCTGGGAGCACTCCCTGTTTGAGGACAACGCTGAGTTTGCCTACGGCTTCTTCCACGCACAGGATGCCCTGCGGAAGGAATTGCTCATCCGCCTGGAGGCTCTGAAAGAGGCGGGTGTGGCCGCGGAGGCCGTGGACGCCTACCTGGAGGGCTGGGAGGACACGGAGAAATCCCGGGCCCTCACCGACGCGCTGGTCAAGGCCCTGGAGACCGCGGAGCGGACGCCGGAGGTCCGGTATATTTTGGAGAACAAGGAGTTCCTGGCGAAGAAGTCCGTGTGGGCCGTGGGCGGCGACGGCTGGGCCTATGACATTGGCTTTGGCGGCATCGACCACGTGCTGGCCCAGAACCGGGACGTGAATTTGCTGGTGCTGGACACGGAGGTGTACTCCAACACCGGCGGACAGTCCTCCAAGGCGACCCCCACGTCGGCGGTTGCGAAGTTCGCCGCGGGCGGCAAGCAGATTGCCAAGAAGGACCTGGGAGCCATCTTCATGAACTACGGCTATGTGTACGTGGCCCAGGTGGCCATGGGCGCGGACCAGGCCCAGACCCTGAAGGCCCTGCGGGAGGCGGAGAGCTATCCCGGTCCGTCCATCGTCATCTGCTACTGCCCCTGCCTGGAGCAGCATATCAAAAAGGGCATGAGCTGCTCCCAGGACGAGATGAAGAAGGCGGTGGAGTGCGGCTACTGGCAGCTCTACCGCTACGATCCCCGCCGGGCGGACGAGGGGAAGAACCCCTTCCAGCTGGATTCCGCCGAGCCGGACACCGGGAAGCTGCTGGACTTCCTGATGGGGGAGAACCGCTTTGCCTCCTTGAAGAACAATTTCCCCGGCAAGGCTGGCGCGCTCTATGAGAAGGCCGTGGCGGACGTCAAGGCCCGCTGCGCCCGGTATCAGAAGCTGGCCCGGGAGGGCTGAGCCTTCGGAAAAGCCTCGCCGCGTATAATGTAAAATCCCCGCCCGGAGGATCATCCTCCGGGCGGGGGTTTTCAATTCATATGTTCCAGGATATCCCGGATGTCCCGATAGGTCTCAGTAGGCGAATAGCCATAGCGCTCGATGTCTGCCGGGACGCCTTCCCCGGAGAGGACGAAGGCTGTGTCGATTCCGGCCCGCACGCCGCAGGCGATATCGGTGTAAATCCGGTCTCCCACCAGCAGGGTTTCCTCCTTAGGGCAGCCCCAGCGCTCCATGGCCAGCAGCGCGATCTCCGGTTCCGGCTTGCCGATCACCCGGGGTCTCCGGCCTGTGGCCCGGAAGAGCATCTCGCACACGGAACCGCAGTCCGGCACAAAGCCCCAGGCTGTGGGGCAAACCCAATCGGGATTTGTGGCCAGAAAGTCTACCGTTGGATCGCTCAGGAGCATGCACGCGTCCTCCAGCTTTTGAAAGGTCAGCTCCGTGTCGAAGCCGCAGACCAACAAAGAGACACCAGCTTCCCGTTGGTCCGTGACTCGAAAGCCCGCCTCCCGGAGCTGGTGGCGGAAGGTTCGGGTGCCGAAGGCGTAGATCAGCGCGTCGTCATACCGTCCCCGAAGATACCAAATGAGGGCGTCGGTGGAGGTGAGGAAATCCTCCTCTGCCGCGTCAATGCCCATGCCCCGGAGGCGGTCCACATAGGCCGCGACGCTCCGGGAGGAGTTGTTGGTGGCGAAGAGATACCGTCCGCCTGTTTCCCGGATCCGGTGGAGGAATTCCAAAGCTCCGTCAAAGAGCCGGTCGCCCAGGTAGAGGGTGCCGTCCATGTCCAGGAGGAAGAGCTTCTTTTTGGAGAGGTCCAGCATCGCTTACAGTCTGGCCACTCCAGAGGTTCTGGCGGCCTCGGCCACAGCCTTGGCCACGGCGGGGCCCACCCGCTTGTCAAAGGCCTTGGGGATGATATAATCGGAGTTCAGTTCCCCCTCGGAGATCAGGTCCGCCAGGGCTCTGGCGGCCGCCATCTTCATCTCCTCGTTGATGTCGCTGGCCCGCACGTCGAAGGTCCCCCGGAACACACCGGGGAAAGCCAGAACGTTGTTGATCTGGTTGGGGTAGTCGCTCCGGCCGGTGGCGACCACCGCCGCCCCGCCGGCCTTGGCCTCGTCCGGAAAAATCTCCGGCGTGGGGTTGGCGCAGGCAAAGACGATGGCGTCCCGGTTCATGGTTTTCACCATTTCCGCGGTAACCGTCCCTGGTGCGGAGACGCCGATAAACACGTCCGCGCCCGCCAGGGCGTCGGCTAAACTTCCGGCCCGCTTCTCCAGGTTCGTCACCTGGGCCATCTCCTCCTTGATCCAGTTCAGACCCTCCCGGCCCTGGTAAATCGCTCCCTTCCGGTCGCACATGGTGATGTTTGGAAAGCCCGCGGACAGCAGCAGCTTCACGATGGAGACGGCGGCGGCGCCCGCGCCGGAGGTAACCACCTTCACATCATCCTTTTTCTTGCCCACGACCTTTAATGCGTTGGTCAGGCCCGCCAGGGTGATGATAGCGGTGCCGTGCTGGTCGTCGTGGAAGATGGGGATATCGCATTTTTCTTTCAGCTTCCGCTCGATCTCAAAGCACCGGGGAGCGGCGATGTCCTCCAGGTTGACGCCGCCGAAGGAGCCGGACATCAGCCACACGGCGTTGACAAATTCGTCCACATCGTGAGTTTTCACGCAGAGGGGGAAGGCGTCCACACCGCCGAAGGACTTGAAGAGGACGCACTTGCCCTCCATCACGGGCATGCCCGCCTCGGGACCGATGTCGCCCAGCCCCAGGACGGCGGAACCGTCGGTAATGACGGCGCAGAGGTTGTGCCGCCGGGTGAGCTCAAAGCTTTTGCTGATGTCTTTTTGAATCTCCAGACAGGGCTCCGCCACGCCGGGGGTGTAAGCCAGACTCAAATCGTCCTTGGTCTCCACGGGAACGGTGGACACAACCTCAATTTTTCCCTTCCACTCCCCATGAAGCCGAAGGGATTCCTTCGCGTAATCCATGCTGTTCATTCCTCCTTGCCCGCCGGGCGGCGCCTGCCTCTCAAACGCTGTCCCGCCGGGGTATGTTTCACGACATACAGTATAGCAAGCGGCCCTGAGAATTGCAAGCGCTTTCCCATCGGAAGCGGAGAAAGGCCCGGCCAGGCGTAAGTAATGCCTGGCCGGGCCCTTGGCCGCTGTGGGGGAGCGCTCAAGCCTCCTGATAGAGCTCCAGGATTGCCCCGTCCTTCCAGACGAAGGCCAGCCGGTCGCCTTTTTCATTGGCCGCCATGGGACCGCAGATCACGCTGTCGGCGTCGGCCACGTATTTCTCCAGGTCATCCACCTTGTAGGCCACGTGGGGATGGCGGTGGATGTCCTCGGGGAAGGGGGTGTCCTCCTCAAATTTCAGATACTCGATTTTGTAGTCGTAGTCATCCACATTGCTAACCCAGAATTTGGCCCCTTCGTTGTAGACCATATTGGGCTTGCGGTTGGTGATGGGGATTCCGATGTGCATATACTCAGCGGACATAATTTTTTCCTCCTTATAACAGGCAGAGCCTGTGTATTACGGATTGACGTACTTCTTTTCGTACCAGCCCCGGAAGGTGATGGTGATATAGCCAAAGACCAGGCCAATGACGCAGTACACGCCCTCGGCAATAAACGCGTTGGAAAAGCTGGCGCCGGGAACATAGCTCATCACACCGAAAAATACGCCTGCGCCCACAAACACGGCGGGGACAAAATTGATCATTTCAGGGGCAATATCCAGATAGAGGATGATGGGCACCAAAATCAGCAGGATGACGGGCATAGCCCAGAAGCCTAGCCCGCCCAGCGCGCCGCCGCCCACCATGATGGCGATAGACGCGGCCATGCCAAGCAGATAGCCGATCAGCGCCCGCGCACCCCCTTTAGGCGTGCAGCCACCCAGGAAGTACATGGCCCAGGCTTGGAAGGAAATCCAGCCGCCCCCGGCAGCCAGCGGCGGGATACCTGCGCAGATGGCCTGATCGAGGGCCTGGAGTACAAAGGCCTGAAAGCCAATGAAAAGAGCAATGGGTAAGTATTTTTTCGCATTCATGGGAGGGACCCCTTTCTCAAAATAAAATGGGCCCCCCGCATTGCAATTGTGGTTGGAAGGGTGTATAATAATCGACGCGGGGGACCTCGCTTCCATCCTTGCCCGATGGGAGCGGCCTTGGTCGTTCGCGCTGTGGGGAGGGCCCTTCGGGGCCCCCTCTTTTATGCTTACTGCTGGTTTTTCACTTCCTGATAGACCTCGTAGGCCTGGGTGGGGGTATAGCCCTCGTGGACCACCTTGCCGATGGCCTGGGCCATGCCTGCCGGAGAGTCGGACTGGAAGATGTTCCGGCCCATATCCACTCCATGAGCCCCCTCTTGAATGGCCTTCCAGGCCATCTCCAGGGCTTCTAACTCCGGTAGTTTCTTGCCTCCGGCAATGACAATGGGGACGGGGCAGGCGGCGGCCACCCGCTCAAAGCCCTCGCAGTAATAGCTCTTGACGATGTTGGCTCCGTTCTCCGCCAGCACCCTTGTGGCCAGAAGGAAGAACTTCTCTGTCCGCGCCATCTCCTTGCCCACGGCCACTACGCCCAGAGTGGGCATGCCGTACCGGGCCCCGGCGTCGGCAGTCCGGCAGAGGAGCTCTAGAGAGCGGCTTTCGCCGGGAGCGCCGATGAAGGTCTGCACCGCTACGCAGTCGGCGTTCATCCGCAGGGCGTTTTCCATGTCGCTGGCGAAGCCGCCGCCGTCCGACATGTCGTCGTAAAGCACCGTGGAGTCATAGGTTACCCGGAGGCAGCGCCCCACCTGGCCGGCGGGGGAGACGCAGGACTGGAAAGTACCCCGGGTGCCCATCAGCACGTTTACATAGGGAATCAGGGGCGGAATCACCAAGTCGATCCGCTCCAGACCGGCGGTGGGGCCCATGATGTAGCCGTGGTCAAAGGCCAGCATGACGGTGTTTCCGGACTTGGGGTCGAACATCCGGGCCAGCCGGGCCTTCATGCCCCAGCCGCAGTGGACCGCGCCCTTCACATGGAAGCCCTCCTGAGCGGCGGGAATGTCCAGGTGATAATCGTGGGCGGCCTTGTTTCCGATATTGTCTGCCATGGCTTATTCCTTGCTGTAGGCGGGGGTGTGACAGGGAGCGCCCCACAGGCGAATAAATTCCTCGTCCCACTTGGCAATGTTCATCTGGAAGCCGCCCGCCTCCTGAACGGTGAGAATCTCGCCCACCATGCTGGCCACGACCTCCACGCCCCTGGCCTTCAAGAACTCCACCGTGTCCTTGAACAGCACCAGCATCTCCATCATGGTGGTGGCTCCGCAGCCATTGATCATGACGAAGGTCTTGTCTCCGGCTTTCAACTCCAGGTTTTTGCACAGGGCTTCCGCCACCGTTGCCACGGTGTCCTTGGAGGACATCATGGGCACCCGAACGCCGCCGCCCTCGCCGTGCTGGCCGGCGCCAATCTCCATCAGGTCCGTCTCTCCCAGATCACCGAAGGACATGCCATTCTGGGGATGGGTGGCGTCGGTGGATTTTACGGTGACGGAGGCCATGCTGTCTGCGTAGCGCTGGGCGATGGCGGCCACCTCATCCAGGCTCTTGCCCTCGCGGGCGGCAGCGGCGGCGATGTGGTACAGAGCCACGGCTCCGGCCAGACCCCGTTTGTTGTCCTCGCCACTGGGGTCGTATTGAATCTCTTCTCCGGTTACCACCTGGCGGACGTTCAGCCCCGCCTTCCGCGCCAGCTTCATGGCCTGCTTGCCCGCCAGCTGATCTCCGGCGTAGTTCAGCGTCAGCAGCAGCACGCCATGGCCCTTGTCCGCCAGCTTCATGGCGTCGAACACCAGCTGTCCGTTGGGGGCGGCAAAGATGTCGCCCACGGCTTGGACGTCCAGCATGCCCTTGCCCACAAACCCAGCCTGGGCGGGCTCGTGGCCGGAGCCGCCGTAGGTGACAATGGTAACCCGGTCCGCGTTTGCCAGATCCTTGCTGATGACCAAATGGCCGTCCACATCCAGGATGTCGGGATAAGCCAGCCCCAGGCCGATGAGCTCCTCGTCGGTGATGGTCTCGGGGGTGTTGATAAACTTCTTCATTTTCATATGGAATACCTCTCCTTTAAGATTTTAGGCCCGCGCCAGGCCCTGGAAGAAATAGGACATGGACACCGCTCCGGCGTCCGGGGTGCCAATGGTCTTTTCACCGTAGCTCTTGGCCCGCCCAAATTTGGACACGAACCGCTTGCTGTCCTCCGCCCCCTGGGCGGCGGCCTGAGCGGCGGCGGCAAACAGGGCGGACTCGTCGCTCCCCTGGAAGGAAATAATGGCCCGGCTGGCGGGAATCAACGCGTCCATCATGGTCTTGTCGCCCACCTTGGCCCCGGACATGTCGTCCAATGTCTCCAGCGCCCGGGCAAAGATGGCCTGGAGTCCCGGTACGTCGATCTCGTCCCCCTCCGGGGCTTCCTCCTGCATCCCGTCCAGCCACGTGTTCCACAGGGGGACCGCGCTGCCGCCGTTCAGCGTCATAACAGCCATGGCCGCGTCATCCAGCATGGCTTGAATACCCCTCTCCGCCTGGTCCACCGCGGTGGAAATCGCCCCGGCGATTTTAGTCATCGTCAGGCCGTGATCCGCGTCGCCAAACCGGGAGTCAATCTCCGTCAGTTCGTCCTCCGCCGCCAGCACCGACGCGCAGGCGTGTTTCAGCCGAGCGGCAAATTCGGCTTTTGTCATTTTTTGTCACCTCCTAAACATGACAGGATAGTTACGTCTGTGCAAAGACAATATCACACAGTGTAACATAAGTCAATCCTCGGAGATATTTTTCCCCGTTATTGCCAGCTATTTTATCAATAAACTATATATAATGCACAAAAAAGAAACCTCCCCAAATCGCCGCGGCGATTCAGGGAGTTACAAATGCTACTGGTTGTCAAACAGGGCCTTCACCAGCTTCGACCGGGCTGTCAAATGGGTGAATATGCCGGTTTTTAGTGCCCCTTCCAAGGCTTTCGCGCTGGTGTTGGCGGAACATACCCCAATGATATTGGGACACCGCCGCAGGACGTCAAGGGGAATCTGGATGGCGAAATCCAGGTCCGACTGGATGACGGCGCCATCCTGGTTGAAGTAATAAATCAGCATCCGCCCACAGGCCCGCTGACGCTGAAGCAGGCTGCCGTACCGCACCAGGGAGGCGAAGTCGGGGCTGGAGGGGTAATCCCCGATGTTAACCAACGCGGTATCAAGAGTCTCCCAGGCCTGGTAAATCTGGCGGTAAATCTCGGTGGAGCACAGGACCTGCTTTTCCTCCAGGCTGTCCGGCAGAGCCGGGAGGTAGAGGAAATGAGGAGCGGCCCCTAACTGCTGGGCCATCAGCCGGACATTTTCGTTGGATTGATAATTGCGGGCGGGAATGCTGGCGTTGCCCACCAGGGGACAAATATCGGTAACGGCGCTGTCTGGCTGGGGATTTTCCTCCAGCCAGGTCACCAGCTGCCCGATCAGATATCCCCAACCTACCCCCAGGCGGCGAGTTCCCAGCTGGCGCAGGAGCTCCACAGCTCCTTGGGAAAGCAAACGGTTTGTCTCATCGTTGTCCGCCCCGTCCTCCACCAAAATGCCGCCCCGCACGGAGCTGGAGGACCGCAGCCGCTCCAGCAGCCCGGCGGCCCGGGCTCCCGGCTCATGGACCGTGATCTCCACGATTCCCAGTTCCCGGGCTTCGGACAGCATCCGGCTGACCAGGGGACGGGATACGCCCAGCTCCTGGGCAATGTCGCTTTGCTTTTGATCCTCCAGGTAATAGCGGCGGGCCACGAAGGCTAATTTTTTTCGCTTTTCAAAACCAGCGTCCACAAAAGTTCCTCCTTTGCGTAGGGGGTTACATATGTTACTTCTTTGTTTATACCACAAAGCTGCCGCCGTTGCAAGTTCCCTGGCGATTATGAGCCGATATTTCTGGGGTGTTTTGATACGATAAAAAATCCGAGATAAAACGAAAAAAAGGCTTGCATTTCCAGAAGGAGTGTGTTATTATAATGAAGCTGTCCGAGAGAACTGGATATGCGCCCTTAGCTCAGCTGGATAGAGCGTCTGGCTACGGACCAGAAGGCCGGGGGTTCGAATCCCTCAGGGCGTACCAAATCCACGGAAATTCGTTGAATTTCCGTGGATTTGCCTTTGTTTTCATCACTTTTTCTGGTGGTTAGATTTTGCGGTGGACAGTTGACCCAAGCCGTGACCCATACGGGAACCTGGAGCGGAAATCACCGGAGCGTACCGGAGAGGAAGCTCCCCACCGCGTTCGCCGCCTGCTTCTGCATGGAGCTGGTTACGTGGGCGTAGGTATCGAGGGTGAAACCTGCGGAGTAATGGCCCAGCATGGAGGACAGGGTTTTCACGTCCACTCCATTTTGCAGCGCCAGCACGGAGAATGTGTGACGAAGGTCATGGAAGCGTATCCGCTCCAGTCCAGCCCGTTTCAGCACCCTCTGGAGCATATGGAGGACGCTGTCCGGGGACATGGGGCCTCCGTATGGAGAGGGGAATACGTACTCGTCTTTCTGCTCCATGCCCTTGAGGACTTTGATGGCGTCCGCTCCTATCGCTATGCTGCGGTAGGAGTTTTTTGTCTTCAAGGGCGCTTCTATCACTTTTCCGTTTTGACGGAGGATCTGCCGCCGGACATGGATGATGCCCTTGTCCAGATCAATGTCGCTCCATTTCAACCCCAGCAGTTCTCCCCGCCTGAGGCCAGTTGCGAGGTCGATGTAGTACAGCTCAAATACACCGCTGCGCCGTGCCTCCTCGAAGAAGGCGCCCAGACTCTCCAGCGGCAGGATTTTCATTTCCTTCCTCTCCAGCTTTGGCAGGACACAGCCTTTCGTAGGATTAGCGGGGATCAGGTATTGTTCTACGGCGCAGTTCAGGGCGGAGGAAATCATCTGGTTAATGTTCCGCACCGTCTTAATACTGAGCCCCTTAGGTTTGTTTCTGGCTTCTGTGCATTCCACCCTGCCGCTTTCCAGCAGATGCTTGTACAATTTCTGAAGCTCCATTGCCGCCAACTTTTCCAGCGAGACATTTCCCAGGGTGGGTTTGATGTGGTTGTCGATGAAGCCCTGGTAGGTCTTGTAGGACGAGGCTCGGACCTGGAGCTTGGCATAGTTCTCCATCCAAGTGTCCAGCCATTGGCCCACAGTGTAGTGTTCAGTATTCACAGTTCGTACCGCGCTCTTCTCAATAGCTGCTTTGAGCTTTTCCTTGACCTCCGCTTGTGTTTTGCCGAGGACGTTTTTGTAGATCACCTTCCCGGTTACCGGGTCGCGTCCCGCTGTGTAGCGCCCCTCCCAGCGGCCATCCTTCCGTTTACGGATACTGCCTTCTCCATTCGCTCTGCGCTTTGCCATTGCATATCGCCTCCTATTCAGCGACACACATTACCAGTAGCCTCGCTGAATAGCCAGTGATTTTGGGGAGTGTTATCAGAAAATTCACAGTTTGTGGAGAGGAGAAAGCAGAGAGAAAAACGGTCTGTTCTTTGATTAGGCGACGCAGTCTTTGCACTGCCTGTACCCATCAATATGGGTTTGGGATGGGCAAAAAGGCGTGCCGCGCTCTCTTTGAAGACGGTGGTGCAATCCGTAGACGAATTACCCCGGCTTTTCATCCTCATTTCCAATTGCCCACAAAGCCCCAACACAGCGGTATGTCTGCTGGAGAGGGATATCATGGGCTATCGCCACAAAACCGCATACAGCGGCTCACACGCTGAAATACGGAGGACACAGGCATCGTTGGCGGGCTTTCTTTTTCTCTGCACTATTTTGATACCGCCGCTCTCCCCGTTTACAGAAAAGCCGGGAATTTCTCTGCCAAGCCACAGTTGACACCGCTGAATTCGTTGTCGCTGTAAGCACTGAGGGCAGCAAGACGTCAAACTGAGAATCGTTTCCCATATTTGACGTCACATGATCAATTGCGCAAAAGCCTTGAAAGAATAACGGTATTCCGCCAAAAGCTCTTGTTTTCCGCTTCTTCGGCCCGCACTGCGGGCCGGCGTCATCCGGCGTGGCGGCGCAAGGCGCCACGCCTTTATCCTGCACTTTTTTCGACCGCCTGTTTTTGTGGTGACTCGGGTGTTGCACATTGATGCGCGTTCTGTGAGTGCGCTTGGCGGCAGGCGTTGCCCCTTGTGCATTGCTTCTATGACGCTCTCAGTTGTCCAGCGAGGGGCTTTGCCACTTTACGGGTGTAGGATGTTACTGCCGCTGTCCCGCTGCACAGAGCGGCTCACAAGGCGTAGCGTTGGCATTATAGAAATTTATAGAAATACTCCCTCGCCAGAGCATAACGCAGAGAGTAAACAGAGGTAGCCTTTTAATACATACATTTTTCGGTTCCCTAAGGACCTTTCCACTCGCTCTGGGCCAGCAGGATCGTATCTGTTGTAGGTGTATGGCAGTGGCGCCGCTATGGAGAGCTTGTGCTTTGCTTTTTACATCGATACCCCCTGTTCCCGCAGTTTATGGAGCGCTCACTTCACGCTGGAACGGGAACAGTTACACAGCTGCACCCCTTCCGGTATAATCCCGATATGCACCGGACAATGGAAAAGCAGGTGTCCTTTATCGATCCGTGGGAAGAACGCAACGGCCTTTCGTGGTAAAATAAGCACTGCTGCTTGGCACAAATCTTCGCAGGGTTATGCAAATGAAGTACCTGGGCGCAAAGCAATGAACACCGCCTTTAGTAAAAAACCGCGGTTTGACTTATAGCAACCAGTCGAGCTGTAAAACAGAAGGAACAAGTTTGCAGTGCTTGCTGCCATTATATCACAAACGGATACCCGCAACATAACCGAAAAGAATGCAGCTATCCTCCTTTGTGAGGATAGCTGCATTCTACATAACAATGAGAGTCAATCCATTCAGCGAAGTGCATAGGTTTTTGGTATCTCTGCACTTTATTTCAAGACGGAGGCGAGCAAAAAAGAGTAGAGATATTATGGAAGAGCTTTGTCTGGAGAGTTTCTGGGAAAACGCATGGAACTCTGAAGAGCAGCACCGCTTCCGTCAGAGAATGTCCGCCACTCCCAACAACGCCTCGCCCCGCTCCCGCACAAAAGCCAACACCTGACGGATCAGAGCTCCGTCCTCCAGGACGCCCGCTTCCAGCAGGTCCCGCACGGTCCCTTTTTCCAGATCCAGGCCCACCCGGATGTAGTCTGTGTGGGTCGGATCTACCTGGATAGAGCGCTCGATGCCGACCTGGTGCAGACTAAAAAATTGGTTGGGCGCCAGAGCCTTCACCCGTTCAAAGACTGCGTAGCCGTCAAAGCCCGTCGCCTCTGCCAGACGCAGAAGAGGCTGCTCCAACCCGTAGATAACCACGTCTGCCGCCAGTTCCCACTGGTGCTCCCGTGCGTACTTCCGCACGGGCCTGCACAGCGTCAACAGCGTCAGCCCGCCGCCGACCACCTGCCCGCCATTCTCTGCCGCTACTCGCTCCGTGAAGGTGGCGCCGTAGTCCAGCAGGGTGAATACCTGCCGCCACGTCTCTTCCGCGCACCCGGCTTGGGTGCCGCGCTCCAAAAGGGCGCTTAGCAGAATCAGCGCCGTCTTTACGCCTTGTTCTGGCAGGTTTCCTGCCAGAAGCAGCGCAGCCGCCCGGGCCATATCCTCGTCGCTGAAGACGGCCTCCCGCAGAAGCTCCCCGAAGGAGGCCGTGGTCACATAGCCGCCGTCCGCATTCCGATATTGAACGGTCTTCCCCGTTCCGTACACCGCAGCCGCCGCCCGGCCCAGTGCCGCAACGCCGCCGGCCAGGGCGGCACAGGGCGCCGCGGGCCTTGTCATTTTGTTCCGCATAGCTTCATCTTGCGGTTCGCGCCCGCAAACCGCCGACTCCTTTCCTGCTCATAATGTCACGTTTGTCCGGCGCAGCCGCTGATGGATCTCCTCAATGTCCAGCTCCAGCGGTCCCTTGTTCTGCTCCGTACACATGGACGCCACAATTCCCATGGCGTGGCCCATGTTCATCACGATGGGCATGACTCGATAGCTGGAATGGGCTTTGTGAGTGCCGGAGATGTTTCTGCCGTTCAGCAGCAATCCCTCGATCTCCCGGGGTACAAAGCAGCGCAGGGGAATGGTATAGGGCTTGGACTGCTTAAAGGTTTTATACTCCGCGATAGCGTCCAGCCCCGCCCCCTCCACGTTGTGAAGGTCGAAAAAGAAATTGGACTTGGTTACCACCCAGTCGTCGAACACCCGTGCCTGGGAAATGTCATCCTCATTCAATTGGTAGTGTGCCTGGAAGCGCCGGGTCTCCCGCACGCCAATTACATCTGCGCTGTCAATCAGGTAACAGCCTTCATAGCCGGGGACATAGCGGTGCAAAAAGTCGATGATCTGCGGAATTTGATTCCTGCAAATGTACTCCGCATGGTTCAGGTCCCGGACATTGGTCCCGTCCATATCGATGGCGTTGGTCATGTTAATCGTCACCACGCCGGGAATGGAGGAGGGATAGAGCAGGATGTGTCCGGCGGGCTTGGGCAGCTTCTCCCGCCCCAGGGTCTGCAGGTCCCCCTCCGGGAGCTGGACGGTGTCCTCCATGCCCCAGAAGAACAGCGCCCGGTCCATATCCACTCCGGCCACCTTGAACATGATCGTCATGGGCTGCATTCCGCCGTCCGCCCGGCCCTTTTCAAAGGGAGCCCCGGCCCGGGCCGCCACATCGCCATCCCCAGTGGAGTCCACCAGCATCCGGCAGAGAACCGCCTCCCTGCCGGACTTGCTCTCCGTAATCACGCCGACCACACGGCTCCCCTCCATGATGACATCGCTGAAAGCCGTGTAAAGCTGTACGTCGACACCGGCGGTGTACAGCATATCCAGCATCTGAATCCGCAGCTTCTCCGGGTTGATGACCTGCTCGCTCTCGCAGTCCCGGGCTTTTTCCCGCAGCTCCGCAAAGCAGCCACCCTCCTGCCGGCCGGTCCAGTGGCTCATGATGCCGCAGGTGGCGACGCCGCCTATGGCCCCGTACTGCTCGATTAGCATTACTTTGCTACCTTCCCGGGCCGCGTGGAGCGCCGCACCAAAGCCAGCGGGGCCACCGCCTACCACCAACACGTCGGTCTCTGCAGCCACGGGGATTTTTCTGCTTGGTTCCGTTATGTATTTCATTTCGCTTACCCTCGTTTTGTCACTTCTGCGCAGAGGCGCTGCGCTTCGCGTATTTTTTGATCGACTTGTAGAAGAACGAGCCGATTGACACCAGCGCCAGCATCAGGAACAATAGGCTGAAGGGCCGGGTCACAAAGATGGAGAGAGAGCCGCCGGAGAGAATCATGGAGTTTCGGAAATTTGTTTCCACCAGATCCCCCAGTACCACGCCCAGGATAATGGGCACCACGGAGAAGCCCAGCTTCCGTAGCAGGAAGGAGGCTATGCCGATGCATACCGCCAGCAGCACATGGAAGGTGCTGCCCTCATTGGAGTAGACGCCCGCCACGCAGTAGACGACGATCAATGCGCTCATCAGCTCGTAGGGGATGCGGGAGATATTGGAGTACAGCGGCGTCAGCGCCAGGCCGAAGACCAGCATCAGGACATTGACCAGCAGCAGGCCCAGCATGATGCCGTACAGGGTGCCCGGATGGTCCCGGAACAGGGAGGGGCCGGGAATCATGCCCTGTAACATGAACGCTCCGATCAGGATGGCCGTGCAGCCGTCCCCGGGAATGCCCAAGGTCATCAGGGGAATCAGGGTGGAGCCGGTGGTGGCGTTGTTGGCCGCCTCGGAGGCTGCCACGCCCTCGATCTCTCCCTTGCCGAAGTTGTCTCCGTTCCGGGACATTTTCTTGGCCTGGTCGTAGCTGATGAAGGCCGCGATGCCGCCGCCGGTCCCCGGAGTCGCGCCCACCACCGTACCGATGAGACTGGACACCACCCACGCCCGGAAACAGCGCTTGATCTCCCCCCAGGTCACCCGTTTCTGGCTAATCTTGACCCTGGTTTTTCTGGCGGGGTCGTTCCGGGGGTCGTAGTCGGAGCGGCTCAGCAGCTCCGCCAGGGCGAAGAGTCCCACCAGCACCGTTAGCAGGGGAATGCCTCCCGCCAAACGGCGGTTGCCAAAGGCGAAGCGCACCACACCACTGACGCTGTCCTGCCCGATCAGGGCGATGAAGATGCCGATAACGCCCCCCATGATCCCCTTGATGATGTTGTCTCCCGAGATGCTGGCTATGATGCTCAGGCCAAAGAAGGTGATGCAGAAGTACTCCGGAGGGCCGAAGGTCTGGGCCACCTGGGCAATGGCGGGCGCCGCGAACAGGCAGATCAGCGCGCTGACGATGCCGCCGAAGAAGGAGGCATACAGCGCCATTTGCAGCGCCTTGAGAGATTTCCCCTGGAGGGTCATGGGATAGCCGTCCAGAGTGGTGGCCGCGTTCGCCGGCGTGCCGGGGGTATTGATCAGGATGGCGGTGATGGAGCCGCCGTAGGTTCCGCCGCAGTAGATTCCCAGCAGTAGCATCATGGCCGGAATCGGGTCCATGGCGTAGGTCATGGGCAGACAGAGGATGATGCCGATGTCCGCTGTCATACCGGGAATTGCGCCGATCACAATCCCCGACAGCAGACCCAGGGCAATCATCAGAACGCTCTGCCAGGAGGCGGCCATCTTCAGGCCTGCCAGAATGTAGTCTAACATACGCTCCTACCTCCTCTATGGCAATGTGACGTTGATGGCCCGGAAGAGAAAGTAAGCGAGAAATACGTTTGCGGAGGCAATCATGTAAAACCACCATTTTCTCGTGCCGAAATAGGCCAGGATGCCGTTTGCCAGCAGCAGCGAGGCGACGATGAAGCCAATGCGGGGCATCAAAACCGCATAGGCCAGCAGCATGGCGATATAAATTGCGGGCTTCAGACGCTTGAGGGCGTCCCTCCGGAACAGCGACGCGTCCAGGCAGTATTCCTTTTTCTCCTTGGACAGCAGTCCCTGAACCAGAAGGATCCCGCTGCATATCAGCAGAATGCGGAGCAGCATCGTGGGAACGGTTGCCGCGGTTATGCTGCCCGTCTCATAGGTCTTGATCTGCGACGGAAGCAAGGCGTACAGTACGCCGGATATGGCCAGAAAGATCCCGCCGGTGACCATGTTGGAGTTAAGTTTGATTTTCATATTCTCTTCCTTCCCGCGCCGCTGTCTCCAGCGGCTCTGCCCGTTCTTCCGTTTTACTGGGCGTTCAGAAGCTCAACATAGCGCTCCATACTGTCCATCTGATTTTCGATGAAGGCCTGGACCTCGTCTCCCTTGGCGTCCCACAGATTATAGCCCATCTCCTCCAGATAGCCGGTGAACTCCGGATCGGCGTACACCTCGTCCAACATGGCATTGAGCTTGTCAATAATCGCCTGGGGCGTGTCGGAGCGGATCGCCAGACAGTCCATGCCGCCAAAAATAGCGTCAATGCCCCAGTTCTCCATGCACTTCACGGTGCCGAACTTGGTCTCCACATCCTCGGGATAGAAGGTCGCCACGGCCAAGGCGGTTCCCTCCTCCTGGAAAGCGTAGTAAGAGGGAGGCGTGCACAGGCCCAGGTCTACCTGGCCGGAGGCCACGGCGTTTACCACCTCGGCCTCGCTGCCCAGCACCACCGGTTCCGCCTCGATACCCATGGAGATAAAGGCAGCGGATGCCACCACATACTGGTCGCCGCCCGGGCCGGAGGAGGTTGCATAGGTCAACTTATGGCTCTTGCCATATCCCAGAATATCATCGAAGGACTGGAAGCCCGTGGTCTTGGGATTGGTCACCACCATCAGGGAGACGGTGCGCATTCCCCGCAGCATGGTAAAGTCGTCCAGGGTGTACTGAACGTCCACGTACTTGGGCGTCAGAGAGAAGAGGGGGCCGTTGGCCGTTACCAGAGTATAGCCGTCAGCGGGGGCGTCAAGGGCGTCTCCCACGCCAATGGTGCCGGAAGCGCCGGTGTGGTTCTCTACGATGATGGGCTGGTCAAAATACTTTTCCGCCACTTGGGTGATCTTGCGGGTGATGGTGTCGGCGCCGCCGCCCACGCCCCAGGGGCAGATTACCGTCACCGTCTTGTTGGGATAGCCGTCGGCTTCGCTGGAGGAATCGGAGGACCCTCCGGAGGAATCGGATGCGGCGGGGGGCTGTGCGCCGCCGGAGGAGTTCTCCGTTTGTCCACCGCAGGCTGCCAATGCCGTCAGCATGAGGGCCAGGGTCAGCAGAAGTACAAATTTCTTCTTCATGTTCTTAGATCCTTTCTTCTTTTTTATCTGCATCGCCTTAGCGATTGCATACGTAGTCATTTTGCGCAAAAATTTATCCCTTCCTCATTTTTTTACGGGTACAAAGGTGTCACGCAGGATTAGAGTCTCATCCAGAAAGCGGCGGTAGGACTCCGGCATCTGATCCGTGGTCACTTGCAGTACCCACTTCGCCGTCAAGTCGATAATCTGGTCGTAATCAATGGCCACCGTGGTCAGCTGGGGGTGGAACCAGCAACCCATTACTACGTTATCCACGCCTATGAGCGCCACGTCCTCCGGGACGCGGAGGCCGCTCCGTTTCAATGCCTCCAGGGTTCCCAGCGCCACCATATCATTTTGGGCGAAGACAGCCGTGCCGGGGGAGAAGAGGTCAATATGTTCCAGCGTGACCTGCTCTGCGGTCTCCAACTGGTAGTTGGCGCAGAGCACATGATCTTCCGGGACAGCAAGGCCATAGGCCGCCAGGGCCTCCGAAAAGCCGGCGTGTTTGTTCACCACGTCGATACGGCGGGAGGGACCGGTGAGTTCCACAAAGTTTCGGTACCCAGCCTCACAGAAGCTCTTCCCCGCCAGATAGCCGATTTTGGTATGCCGGGGGGCGATCAGATAGGGCTCTTCGGAGGACTCGTCGGTGTCATAGATGAAGATGTAGGGGATATGGGTCTCCTCCAGCAGCGTCCGTACCCGTCCGCTCACGCTCTGGCGATTGAAAATCAGGGCGTCGTACCGGCGGCTGCCCACACTCTTCTCGATGGAGGAGGCTCCTCCCTCTACGAGATCGTCGAACACGGGGACCAAGTCCATGCCGTACTCCAGGAGCCGCATACGTATGCGATAATACAGATCACTCTGGATATAGTGGTTGGTGAAGCCGGAGAAATCCTCGGAGAAGATGTAGCCCACTACTCCTGTGCGGTTTGTCCGCAGACCCCGGGCATTGGTGTTGAACTGGAAGGCGTATTGTTCCGCAATCTTTTTCACCCGGGCCTTGGTCTTGCTGGATACTAAGGGACTGTCGTTCAGGCAGCGGGACACGGTGGACTGAGACACGCCGGCCAGCTTGGCCAGTTCCACGGAAGTGATGGTCTTCACAAGTACGCCTCCCTTTATTTGCATACGTATGAAATTTCTTGACTGTGTTATAGCATAATCAGTTTCAAAATGCAATCCCTTTTCACACTTTTCAGTCATATTCACAATGTTACTTCTTTTTTTTGAGCACTTTCGCTAAGAGAATAGGTCTGGGAAGCTGCCTGCGGCCATAAGTAAGATAGTCCTGGAAAGTGTCCTCCACAACAGCATGGGCTTCTTACACCGCGGACGGGAGGCGCTCATTAAGCTTCAGGGGCGAGGCTCCCTAAGCTTTCGTGTTCATCATGTCAATGACCGTCATGAGTATAGGTTCTTACAATACTTAACTTATATAGCGCCTGAATAAATGGTGGCGGAAATGATGACGCATTCCGTTGATAAAATTACGCAGAAGCGATTACTTGGCCTTGCCATTCCAAAAAAGTGGAAAATGCTGGTATATCCTACGGCATTGACTCCACAATAGACAGCTGCTACCACAGAACAACCTGGTCGGCCATTTCACTGGTCATTCACTTCTCTATACTCCATACTCCGTCTCACACTCCCCTTTAGAGGCAGGGGGACAAGGGGCTTACCCCAGCAAATTCGGCCGAGTACATCTGGATGCCATGCTTACCTTCACTACGGATTGGGAAACCTCATCAACCCAACATGGACAAGAATGCAAAATTTTGAAAGTCCACGAGATGCCCCTTTCTTTTTCTCTGCAGATATACTATTCTGAGGAATCCTTAGGAATTAGTGAAATGCCACGGCATAGGATGGGAAAGACTATGAGTTAGTACGAAAAGCCGTTGTTGGCGATTCTCAGCGGAACCAAGGGCAAAAATTTGTTGTTTTCTGATTTGCGGCTCATGTTGGAGCGCTTGGATTTCCAGTGCCGCAGTTAGGAGACGGCATGCGTGAAATATGAGATCATCTTGTACTGGAGCGAGGACAATCATACCTATATCATTGAGGTGCTGGAGTAAGGGGTCGTTCGAAATGTGTGTGAGGAAATCCGTGTTCAGGCGTTGACCCATAAGCTGACCCAGAACAGGAAATTTTTCTGTGGAAATAACGGAGAGGACAGTACAGAAGAAACTCCGCTGACTGAATAAACAGCGCTAAGCAGGGTCAAAAGCGCTTGTTTCTGTCCCTCAGACAAGCTACGGACCAGAAGGCCGGGGGTTCGAATCCCTCAGGGCGTACCATGATAAGTTGACAGACCGCCAAGGGGTTGGTCTGTCAACTTTTTATACATGGAAGACGAAAAACTCGTTGCACCGCGGTAGTTTTACTGTGGTATTTTTATTTATAGGAGGCACATTATAATGAACATAATACAAAAAAGCGAAGCAATCAAGGCTGGACTGCGAAAAAGCTTTCAGGATGACAGTTCCAAGATGGCTCGCCGTAAATGCTATGGATATGAAGTTGACCCTAATAGTGAATTGACGGTGAACCCCGAAGAATCCAAAGTAGTGCGTTGGATTTTTGAACGATATCTTGCTGGTGACAGCCTTGGAAAAATTGTTGCCGGGTTGGAGCAACCGGGTGGCCCCTCTCCCACAGGTAGGGTTAAGTGGACTCAGGAAGTGATTGACAAGTTGCTCTCCAACAAAATATGTACCGGACGAGTGCTGCTCCAGAAGATAATCAGCACTGGTGCAGTTCAAATTGAAAACAATGGCCTCATGGAGCGGTATCTCTATACCGGAACCCATGAGGCCATTATTTCTGATGAGATGTTCATGGCAGTACAGAGGGAAAAGCAAAAACGGGGCAACACACCAGAAAATAAGATTGATTGGTGTCCACCATTCAGCCTGTAGTCATATAGTATTCCGCCAGAGATTTGTACGCCTTGCTGAGCATGGTGGCGCGGATCTGCTCATCCGAACCGAATTCCTGGATCATCGCCAGGTCCTGGTACCGCATCCCGATTCGCCTTAAGATCCCTGAAATCTCCCCCGGAGACCCCTGGAAGGTCAGGCAGTTATGATACCAGGTTAGGCTTTCGTTCCAATATATCTCCATCGTCTTTTTACTGCCGTGGATGCTGTGATAGGCCAGGCCGTAACCATTATAGTTTTCCGCGATCAGTTTGGCGATCTCGGCTCCGGGAACTGCTTCATAAACGGTTTTCCGGATTCCAATGACCTTGTCCAGATCGTCCGAGGTCTCCATTTCCTTCTCATCGTCACTAGCCTCCTTAGCGGCCGTGCGATTTTCGTCGCCCTCCTCCGTTTGATTGAATCCATCTTCCCGCTTCTCGTTTACCAGGGCTTCAATCCGCTTTTTCACCGCCGAACAGATCTCCAGCTCACTCTTTTCCCTGCCCACCGCGTACTCTCCGGCGAAATAGTAAAGCTCCGCCCGTTCCGCGTCGGAGAGCTCCAGAATCCGGCCCGGTTCGAGAAGCCGCACATATTGACCGGGCACGGCCTCGAGGGTCTGCTCCTCCGGCATCTCCGGTGCGGGCTCCTCCACAATGCTCGAAGGATCCGGCGAAACGTGCGGCGTATCGCCGGCGTCCGCTGCCGGCTCCTCATATGCGGTCAATCGGTTCACTACCTCCTTCGCCGCGTTCAGTGCATGTCCCCCGGTATGAACTGCGGCAAGCGCCGTACTCCCCAAAAGAACCGCTACAGCGGCAAACAAAACGGTGAGCCTCGTATTGGTCCAGATCCGGTACCCGATATTGCGGCCCCCCATGGCGATGCGGTCGAAAAGGCCGTCGTCCTCCCCGGGCTTTTCGTCATCCTTATCCGCCTTAAAAAGATCCTCTGAAACAGCGGCGATTACAGCGATCAGCAGAGGCCCCACCGCCGTAATCACCAGCGTGATATTTCCCGCAAAAGACACAACCAGCTCTATAACGCAGGAACCAAGGAAGAGAAACGGACTGGCTTTGACCAAAGTCACGATCATCTTTTCGACCCAACTCAGCTCTTGCTTTTGCCTGGGGCTGCGTTTTTCAGGCGGAGGGTTTTTTTGCTGCGGAGACGGCCGGCGCTTTGACGCTGATTTTGCTCGTTTCCCTCCCTTTGACACAGGCCCTCTCCCCCCTCTTCCTCAACTTCTATCTCTCAGGCGAGCAGAAAAAACCGGCTGCCGCCCGGAAACCGCCCTTCTCAGCCACAGGGGGCGCCATTCCCTTTGGCGCTGCAGATGCAACGGGCAATATACAGGCTCAGCGGCTTTTGGTCCGGCAAAAGAATCTGAAAATAGCGGCTGATCTCCTCCTCGCTGTAACCGTTCACACAGGTTTTCAGCGTTTGCGCTCGCTTCCTCAGCTTCGTGTAACCGTCGTTGTCCCAACCGATTCTCGCGGCATACAGCTCTGTCTCCAGGTTCGCCTCGTTGAAAAAGGCGGCTTTTATCAGCAGGTACACGTCGGTCGGGTCCCCGCCCTGCTCCAGTGTGCTTAGGATGTGGGTGAAATTTTGGAAGCACTCCATGAACTCTTCCACATCGTCCCGCAAGGTGTCGTCGGACAGCTCGTCCAAAACCTCGTCCAGCGTTGTGTGGCTGTTCCGCATGACCAGCCGCTCCACGCACCGCAGATAGCGGTAAACCAGATCCTCCCCCTCCCGGGGCTGCGCACTCCCCCTGCCCTGGATCAGCGCCACCACGGTTTTATTAAAGCATCTCTTCCACTTCTCCTTGTGCACCTGCTTTAACGCCTCCAGCGCTCTCTTCGCCTCGTCGTAAAGTGCGGCATCCGCGCTCTCCGGCTCCCCGTCCATCTCAGACACCGTCTGTCCGGTGGCTTCCAAATAGGCCCGGCCCGCTTCAGACAGCCTGTAATAGCGGTATCTGCCGACGTTCTGCATCAACAGCAGCTTAACCTCCAGCCGCTCAAATTTCGCCAGCAGGTTGGAAAGCGCCGTGGCGTTTAGGCCGATGGCCCTGGCAAGGTCTCCCTGTGAAAGCTCACCATGCACGGCCAGGCCCAAAAGCACGCTGTTCATTCTGGTTGTAATGGACCGTATGGTCTTCTCCATGGTCCGTTCATCTACCGTTTTCTTTTTCGGGCCCGCGTCTGTCTCATGTTCCACACAGATCACCTCCGTCTCTGGGATTGGCCGACATAATTAAAAGTATATCCCCTCTATTTGGAAAATGCAATAGATATTTCACCGTCTGATTCATTAATTCTCAAAATATTCTAATTTGAGTGAAATGAATGCGGATAGGAGTATTGAACAGTTTATTTAGGCTGTCCAATATTTCTACCTGCATTTTATATAAAGAACATAGTAAACACTTTGCGCCGCAGTGGTTTCACTGCGCTGTTTTATCGTTAAGGGAGGATTACAATGAACGCAATTCAGAAAAGTGAAGCAATTAAAAGTAGTCTCCGGAAAGGTTTTCAGGACGGTAGCTCCAAAATGGCGAAGCGCAAGTGCTATGGATATGAAGTTGGTCCTGATGATGAATGGATCATGCTCATCTGGAAATCGTCCTCGACTTTGCGGATGAAGTGTGCTATACTGAAGAAAACACCGCCAGCATGGAGTGTATAGCCAATGACAAAGATCCTGTTTGTGTGCCATGGAAACATCTGCCGCAGCCCAATGGCCGAGTTTGTGATGAAAGACCTGGTAAAGAAAGCGGGGCTGGAGTCGGAATTCCATATCGAGTCCGCAGCCACCAGCACCGAGGAGATCGGCAACCCGGTCTACCCTCCGGCCTGCCGCAAGCTGGCAGAGCATGGCATCGACTGTGCAGGCAAAACAGCCCGACAGCTGAGGAACGAGGACTACGAGCGGTACGACCTTCTGATCGGAATGGATCAGGCCAACCTGCGGAACATGCACCGCATCTGCGGCGGCGATTTCGATGGCAAGATGCACCTGCTGATGGAGTTTACCGACCGCCCCAGCGATGTGGCCGACCCATGGTACACAGATGATTTTGAAACTACCTGGCAGGATGTGCTGGCCGGGTGCAGCCGGTTACTGGGTTGGCTCATAAGCCGGGATCGGATCGAGGAGACCGTAAAATGAGTGAACAGTTAACTCCGCAGGGTCACAATTTTGATAAAATCATTTCCATTATTGAAGATACCCGCAGTCGGGCACTCAGGGCAGTTAATGCGGAATTGATTCGGATGTATTGGGATGTGGGCGAATACCTGTCTGACCTCTGCGCAAATGCGACATTTGGCGATAAGGTCATCGATGAGGTCGCATCCTACATCGCACAAAGCGGCGTAAAGGTAAAAGGGTTCAATCGCCGCGGACTGTACCGCATGAAGCAATTCTATGAGACTTACAGGGATGATGAATTTGTGACACCACTGGTGACACAAATCAACTGGACCAATCACCTACAAATCATGTCCAGTGCAAAGTCCATGGAAGAACGGCATTTTTATTTACAACTCTGTGCTAAGGAGCATTACTCCAAACGTGAATTGGAGCGGCAGATCGACAGCGCATATTATGAACGCTGTATGCTGTCTGCACAAAAACCAGTTCCTGAAATGGCTCCCCAGAATGTGCGCGGCAGTATTTTGGACACCTATGTTCTGGAATTCCTTGATTTGCCGGAACAGTATTCTGAGCGAAATTTTAAGAAGGCAATCATTGAAAATCTGAAGCAGTTCATTCTGGAGTTCGGCAGGGACTTTTCCTTTGTTGGTGAGGAATATCGGGTCCAAGTTGGAAATACAGACTTCTATATCGACTTGCTGTTCTATAACCGCGCTCTGTCCTGTCTTGTAGCGATTGAGCTGAAGATTGGAAAATTTAAGCCTGAGCATATTGGACAGATTAATTTTTATCTGGAAGCCTTGGATAGAGATGTAAAGAAGCCGAACGAGAATCCGAGCGTCGGGCTGATCCTCTGCGCAAGCAAGGACGACGCGGTGGTAGAATATGCGTTGAGTCGCACGATGTCTCCTACCCTGGTCGCTGACTATACGCTCTATCTTCCGGACAAAAAAGTCCTTCAGGACAAGCTGCGTGAATTGGCAGAGGTTGTTTTGGACACCAAAAATCAGGATGATTTGGAGTAGTTATTATTCGTAAGGATCGGCGGAGGGTGGCCTTTGCTAAGGCTGAAGCATTAACTATGGTCTGTATGAAAAATCGATTTTGGACTCTTATTGCAGCTCAGAAATTCCCACCACTGTTCCGTTTCCGGCTTTGCCGAAAACTGCACTGTGGTGGGAATTTCTTCGCTTTCGCCTCCGACTCGCTTCGCTGGACTCGGAGGCGAGTAGGGCGGGAGAGGCGGAGACAGCCGGTCTGGGAGATCGATTTTGACCGCTTATTCCATTAGCAGCACAATATCTTCGGAAGCCCGAAGATATTGTGCTCTTTTGGGTAGAAAGAACCACTAGCTCTGCTAGTGGGCTCCCCTCGTATGCTTTAGCAAAAAGCTATGAGCGAAGCGAATTGACAAC